>CAYPFE010000064.1:0-10737 GCA_964409895.1 uncultured Novosphingobium sp. | reverse complement strand
CTTCGGCCACCAGACCCACCGCTGGAACCCGCGGATGAAGCCGTATATCTTCGGTGCCCGCAACGGGGTTCACATCATCGACCTGTCGCAGACCGTACCGCTGTTCGCGCGCGCGCTCGAATTCGTCGACGCCACCGTGCGTGCCGGCGGCAAGGTGCTGTTCGTCGGCACCAAGCGCCAGGCGCAGCAGCCGATCGCCGAGGCGGCGAGGGCCTGTGGCCAGCACTTCGTCAACCACCGCTGGCTCGGCGGCATGCTGACCAACTGGAAGACGATTTCGCAGTCGATCAAGCGGCTGAAGTCGCTTGAGGAGCAGCTTTCGGGCGACACCGCGGGCCTCACCAAGAAGGAAGTGCTGCAGCTCACGCGCGAGCGTGACAAGCTCGAACTTTCGCTGGGCGGTATCCGCGACATGGGCACCATTCCCGACGTGCTGTTCGTGATCGACGCCAACAAGGAAGACCTGGCGATCAAGGAAGCCAACGTCCTTGGCATTCCCGTCGTTGCCATTCTCGATTCGAATGTCGACCCGCACGGAATCGCCTTTCCGGTGCCGGGTAACGACGATGCGGCACGCGCCGTGCGGCTCTATTGCGAGGCAGTCAGCCAGGCAGCGCGCAAGGGCGGTAACGAGGCCCTGGTCGATTCGGGCGCCGATATCGGTGCGCTTGACGAACCCGTGGCCGAGGAAATCGTGGAAGCGGTGCCTGCCGAAGAGCCTGCCGCCGAAGCCGTGGCCGAACCGTCCGAGGATGCCGCCGAGGCCTGAGGCCCGGCGCAGGCGTCATCAAATCGTCGTCTGCCGGGCACATCCGCCCGGCGGACGCCATGACACTATTCAAGAGGAAACGATCCAATGGCCTTTTCAGCCGCAGACGTGAAGAACCTCCGCGAGCGCACCGGCGCCGGGATGATGGACTGCAAGAAGGCGCTGACCGATACCGATGGCGATTTCGAAGCAGCCGTCGACCTGCTGCGTTCGAAGGGACTCGCAGCCGCCGCCAAGAAATCGAGCCGCACAGCGGCCGAAGGACTGGTGGGCGTTGCGGTTACCGGCACTAAGGGCGTCGCTGTCGAGATCAATTCGGAAACCGACTTTGTCGCGAAGAACGATCAGTTCCAGGATTTCGTGCGCAAGGTCACCGAAATCGCGCTGGACGCGGGATCGGACGATGTCGAAGCGCTCAAGGGTGCCGCGTATTCAGGCAGCGACACGGTTGGCGATGCGCTGACCAATTCCATTGCCACCATCGGCGAGAACCAGTCGCTGCGCCGGATGAAGACCGTTTCGGTCTCCCAGGGCCTCGTTGTACCGTACATGCACAATGCGGCCGCGCCCAATCTTGGCAAGATCGGCGTGCTCGTGGCGCTCGAAAGCGAAGCCGCTGCTGATGCGCTCGAAGCGCTCGGCAAGCAGCTTGCGATGCACATTGCCGCTGCGTTCCCGCTGTCGCTGGATGCTGACGGGCTGGATGCCGAGCTGATTGCCCGCGAACGCAAGGTCGCTGCTGAAAAGGCCGCCGAGAGCGGCAAGCCGGAAAATGTCCAGGAAAAGATGGTGGAGGGCGCAGTTGCCAAGTTCGCCAAGGAGAACGCGCTCTTGAGCCAGGTCTTCGTGATGGACAACAAGACGCCGGTCGCGCAGGTCGTAGAGCAGGCCGGCAAGGAAGCCGGCAGCAAGATCGCGCTCAAGGACTTCGTGCGCTTTCAGCTCGGCGAAGGGATCGAGAAGGAAGAAAGCGACTTTGCAGCCGAAGTGGCCGCTGCCGTCGGCGGCTGAGCTCCTACAGCAATTTCGATTTCAGGCGGGCCGGGGGTGCGAACCTCCGGCCCGTTCGATTCTGCCTAGAATCCCAGGATAAACTTGATCGTTTCGCGCTGGGCGTTGCAGGCAATGCCGCCTTCGGGCCGGTAAGTGGATTCGTATCTCATGCCGCTAGCCATCTTCGTGGCGGCATCGACAAACACGAACGGAGGATAGGCGATCACAGCGCGTGCATCGGCTGTCTTCCCGTCAGCGGTTACGTCAAATTCGAGGTTGACCCAGCCCTCAAAGCCCATCCTGAGTGCCTCATCGGGATAATCGCTGGAGCTGGCGCCGCCGCGCTTCATTTCCGGCCTCATGCCAATTAGCGCGCATTGCTCCTCGGTCAGGCCGGTGCGTTCGAAATAGCGATGCGCAATTTCATAGTTGCCTGATTGTTTTGCATCATTGGCGAGTGCGAGCAGAGCTACTTGCCGCAACGGGTGCTGCTCTGCGAGCCGGTTGTCATCCGCGACTTGCCTAAGCGTTTCCGTATTCCGTTTGGACCAAAGCAGCCTGACAGTGTTGAGTGCGAGCACATCCTGCGCAATTGCAGGGTCGTCGATCAGGGTTTGGAATTCCGCGTCGGCTATGCGGGCAAAGCGCACCGTTGAGCCTTTCACCTTGGTGAAAGGTAGCATCATCAGTCTCATGACCCTGAGGCTGTTCACGATTTCCGCTTCCACACCATTTGCACCTGCGATTTCGATGGCTCGATCTAGGGAAGCTACCGTTTGCGCATTTCTCCTTGGGTCGAGCAGTGCGAGCTGGCCGGACGCGGCGATCCTTTGCCTGGCATCACCCGGTTGCTCGGGGCGGGCGACTCGTTCGCGCAGCAGTGCGATCGCGCTGTCCTGGTCAGTGGCACTGGCACGGTCGATGTCGAGCAACGGCAACGCCCATTCGGTGAACCGGTCGCTGATCGGCTTCGCTATGCCTGGTGCGGATCCATCTGCCGTGCTGCAGCGAAGTTCTACCCTGGTGACGAGGCGATAGAAGGGAGGAATCCTGGTGAGCGATTCCGGCAACCAGTACCACTCGCTGACAGCCCGCGCGAAGGCTGCCGCCACTTTCGGGCCGCCTTGCGAATATACCGTTTGGGCCCCCGTGACGGAACCGTCATCGGCGATGCCAAATTCCACCACTGCGAAGTCATTCGGATTCAGTCCGGTTTCCTCGCCGCAGCTTGGTGGATCCATGGAAATTGCAGAAGCAAACGGCGATTCGGTAATCCGTCCAGCACCGGTATATGCGAGATAGCGCCGCGCCTCCGCGCGCCGGCCCAGCATAAGGGCGGCCAGCGAAAGGTCGCTTCGCATGGATACCTCGCCCAGGGTTGTTCTGCTCGTCAGGCCTCCCGACAGGGCGAGCGCAGTCTTGAGATCTTCATAAGCCTCCTGCGCCCGATTTCGACTGAGCAACGCGCGCCCCCGCATCGTATGAAAGGTGGCCTTGACCTCCTTGGATGTGGGGCCCTCGAGGCTATCGGCGAGTTTCAGACCCTGATTGGGTTAGTCGAGCGAGGCTGAATTGCTGTCGAACAGAGTCACCTTCGCAAGATAGGACAGCGTACCGAGCCGGCCCGTACCATTTTCCAAAGCCAGCGTCTTTTCGAACCAATTACGGGCTGCCGCTTAGTCCCAGCGAGAAAAAGCGGCCTTGCCAAGAAGGCTATAGCTCTCGGCCACTTCGTAATCGAAACTCTCACCGGCCCGTTCGATGATCGGGAGGCCAGCAAGTATTGCCGTTTCTCCCTCGTCATAGCGGCTCATCTTGAACAGACAGAGCCCCTTTCTTAGCGCTATGGCGCCGGCTGGCAGCGATCCGGGCTTTACGTTCGGATCGCGTTCCAGCGAGGCAAACAGGGTCAAGGCCCTTTCGCATTCCCCCGAATTCGCGGCCTGCGTGGCAGCATCGAAATCGAGTTGCAGGTTTCCGGTCGGTTGGTCCGGAGCGGCGCTGGCTAATGCGGCGGCCATTGTTGTCGTGAGCATGATCGACATGAAATTTCCATTAGCCAGAGTGAACGCTCGTGATTATTACTTGGTCGTGCGAAATTTTGCCATTCGATTTGTTTCACTCGCGATCGCCATTCTCTTTCTTGGCGCGCCGCAAGTGGCTCGGCCGGACGACACGCGTCGAATTGTTCTGTTCGGGGCGAATTGGTGCGTGCCTTGCCGTATGGAACTTAAGGATTTGCCGGAACTTGCAAATGCTGCTTCTCCCGACCAGATCGTGCTCGCCTGGATTGATCGCTCTCCGCGAGTGAAGCTAATCGACGGTGTCACCGTGATGCCGAGGGACCAGGCGGTGGCCCTTTTCAATCGAATTTCGCCCAACGGCTCCGGCCTGCCTCTTGCCGTGTTGTTCGATGGCGAAGGCAGGCCGTGCGCGACATTGCAGGTGCGGCTGCGTATCGAGCGACTGGCAAAGTTCAGGGCTGCCTGTTCGCTTCAGACTCCGCGCTCCTGATAAATCGCTAAACGCCCTTTCTTCACTTGCTGTCAGCCGCCAAAGGAAGCCGATGTATCTGCGCGAATTCCGGATAAACTGGTCGACGTTTCTTGCAGCCTGCCTTGGCATGGGGGTGGGGAGCGCGCTCTCGCACTATACGTCGAGCCTGTTTGCGCCAGCGATGATCGAGGAGTTCGGCTGGTCCAAGGCCGATTTCGCTCTGCTCGGGACGCTGGCACTGGTGAACCTGGTGTTCGTGCCCATGGCCGGGCGTTTCGTCGATCGGTTCGGCACGCGGATATCGGCGGCGATCGGCTTTACCGTCATGCCGCTCGGCTACATTGCGTTCACACAAATGAGCGGTTCCATTGGCGTTTTCTTCGCAATCTACGTCGTCCAGCACATCTTCGGAATCCTGACGACGACCATCGTCTTCGCCCGCATGATCGTCGAGAAATTCGATACGGCGCGCGGTTTCGGCCTGTCGCTGGTGCTGACGGCCGCACCGGTCTTCGGAATGATCGCAGTGCCGCTGCTGGGAGGGCTGATCGATACGCAGGGCTGGCGCGCGGGCTATGTCGCGCTGGCCGCGGTGTCCGCAGCAGGCGGGCTCGTTTCAATCCTGATGATGGAGCGCCGGACGATTGTCACCAAGGCGGAGCAGGCGGCGCTTCAGGTGACGCGCGCCGAACTTGTCGAGATACTCACCAACCGCACCTTCCTCCTGTTCCTGCTCGCGATGTTCCTTGTGAACATTCCGCAGAGCTTTCCCTATGCGCAGCTTAAGCTGGTGCTGATGCACGGCGGGCTTGACGGCGAGACGGCGACCTGGATGGTCTCGCTCTATGCCGGAGGGGTGATTGTGGGTCGACTTCTGAGCGGGCTCGCGCTCGACCGCATCGCCCCGCATATCGTCGCCATGGCGGTGCTGGGCACACCTGCGATCGGTTATGCGCTGCTGGCGGCCGAGGTGACGGCGTTGCCCTTGGTATTCCTTGCGATCGGCGTGATCGGCTTCGCGCAAGGGGCGGAGACCGACATCGGCGCCTTCCTGCTTTCGCGCCGTTTCGACCCCAAGCATTTCAGCCTGCTGATCGCGATGATGAGCGCGATGGTCGGGCTTGGCGGGGCGATCGGTTCTTTGGCCATGAGCTTCGCCCTGCGCACCACTGACAGCTACGTGCCCTTCCTGCTGTTTGCCGGAGGCGGGACGATTGTCGGTGCTGTTCTGTTTGCGCTGGCGGGAAGACCGGGCAAACAGGCCTGATCGGCGCTTGGCATAAGTCCTTCGCGCCACTAAAGCCGGGACCAGTCTTCGCCAGCCCGGGAAAGCCGCAAGAATGAGTTCTCCCCAGTACAAGCGCATCCTGCTCAAGCTTTCGGGCGAAGTGCTGATGGGGAGCCAGCAGTTCGGGATCGATCCGGAATTCGTCGCCGAACTGGCTATGGAAGTGAAGGCGGCGAAGGACACGGGCCTCGAGATATGCCTGGTGATCGGCGGCGGCAACATCTTTCGCGGCATGGCGGCCTCAGCCAGGGGCATGGAGCGCGCGCAGGCCGATACCATGGGCATGCTGGCGACGGTGATGAACGCGCTCGCGATGCAGAGCGCGCTGGAGCAGCTCGGCGTGCCCACCCGCGTGCAGTCGGCGATCGAGATGGACCAGGTTTGCGAGCCCGTCATCCGCCGCCGGGCCGAACGGCACCTTGAAAAGGGCAGGGTAGTGATCTTTGCGGCAGGCGTCGGCGCGCCCTATTTCACCACCGATTCCGGTGCCGCACTCAGGGCGGCCGAGATGCGTTGCGATGCCTTGCTCAAGGGCACCAGCGTCGATGGCATCTATGACAGCGACCCCAAGACCAACCCGGATGCAAAGCGCTTCGCAACAGTCGATTACGACACGGTCCTTGCCGACAATCTCAAAGTGATGGATGCTTCTGCCGTGGCCTTGTGCCGCGACAACGATATTCCGATCGTCGTCTTCTCGATCCGCGAAAAGGGCAACCTTGCCCGGATTCTGGCGGGCGAGGGGACCAGCACGATTGTCCGGAAGGGAGAGTAACCATGGCCAAATTTGATAAGGCCGATCTCGAACGCCGCATGCATGGCGCGGTCGAATCGCTGAAGCATGACTTCGCGGGGCTGAGGACGGGACGCGCCAACACCGCGCTTCTCGATCCGATCACGGTCGAGGTCTATGGCTCGCACATGCCGCTCAACCAGGTCGCTTCAATTTCTGCGCCCGAGCCCCGGATGCTGTCGGTGCAGGTGTGGGACAAGTCGAACATCGGTCCCGTCGAAAAGGCGATCCGTTCGGCTGGCCTCGGCCTCAACCCGATCAATGACGGCACGAACCTGCGCTTGCCGATCCCGGACCTGACCGAGGAGCGGCGCAAGGAACTCGCCAAGCTCGCCGGGCAATATGCCGAGAACGCACGCATCGCGATCCGCAACGTCCGGCGCGACGGCAACGATGCACTCAAGGCTGATGAAAAGAAAAAGGAAATTTCCGAGGATGAGCGCAAGAAGGGCGAGAACGACGTCCAGCAGCTCACCGACGACATGATCAAGCAGGTCGACGACGAGCTGGCCCGCAAGGAAAAGGACATCATGAGCCAGTGAGGCTTGGGGCAAAACACCCGTTTGCCCTGAGCCTGTCGAAGGGCTGTACTTCTTCTGCTCTATGGCAAAGGAAAAGGGCAGGGCTTCGACAAGCTCAGCCCAATCGGGGTTTTGATGTCTGAAAATGCCGCTCGCGCCCGTCACGTCGCGATCATCATGGATGGCAACGGGCGCTGGGCGAATCAGCGCCATCTGCCGCGTGCGATGGGCCACCAGCGCGGGGTCGAGGCGCTGCGGCGGCTGATCCGGGGCAGTGCGGATTTCGGGCTTGAGGCGCTGACGCTCTACGCCTTCTCGACCGAGAACTGGCGGCGCAGCGAGGAGGAGGTCTCCGACCTGATGAGCCTGATGAAACGCTTCATCCTATCCGACCTCGACGAGATGGTGGAGAACAACATCCGCCTAAGAATTATCGGCGATTACAAGGCCTTCTCTCCCGATGTTGCCGAACTGATCGAGAAATCGCTGGCGCGCACCAGGGACAACACCGGCCAGCTGCTTGCCGTCGCGCTCAATTACGGTTCGCAGGACGAGATCGCCCGCGCGGCGGCGTCTGCGGCAGCCAGGGGCGCGGTGACGGTGGAGAGCATCGCGGCGGAACTGGATACGGCGGACCTGCCGCCCTTGGACCTCCTCATCCGCACCTCGGGCGAGGTCAGGCTGTCGAACTTCCTGCTGTGGCAGGCGGCCTATGCGGAACTCTATTTCACCGAGGTGCTGTGGCCCGATTTCACGCCGGAACACCTTGCGGAGGCGCTGGAGGAATTAGCCAACCGGGAACGCCGCTATGGCGGGCGCTAGGAACGTCCAGCTGGTTGTGACATCCTTCTCCCTCCTCTTCACAGGAGGGGATTCAGGGGTGGAGGCGATGCGCCAGCATCGCTCGCGAAGCGAATTTCGGCAGCGCTGGAAGCACCACCCCCCGGCCCCCTCCTGTGAAGAGGAGGGGGAGATTTCCGCCTTGTCTCCAACCGGTGGACAATGTCCTGCACGCCAACGCCCGGTGACGATTTCATGGTAACGCCCCGAGCATGAACACCGCACCGCCTGCCAAGAAATCCGACCTCGGCGTCAGGACGCTTTCGGCCATCGTCATGCTGGCGGTGGCGGGCGGGGCGCTGTGGCTGGGGGGATGGTTTTGGACGGCCTTCGTCGCGCTGGTGGCGTTTGGCGTGTGGTTTGAGTGGAGCACGCTGGTGCTGCTGTTCAAGCCGCCGGGGACAGGGCGAATGGCCTGGAGGCTCTGGGGGATCGTCTATTGTGGAGCTGCAGCTGCGATGCTGATCGCCTTGCGCAGCCCGCTAAATAATATTGCAGACGGTATTTCAGCAGTTCTGCTGGTTGTAGGTGCCGTCATCGCTACGGATATCGGAGCGTATTTCGCGGGCCGGATGATAGGTGGGCCGAAAATTGCGCCATCGATCAGTCCTTCCAAGACGTGGGCTGGCCTGTTTGGCGGAGCCGTAGGCTCTGGCCTTTCGCTCGTGCTTCTCTCCAGTTTCTCTGGCAACCCCGCAGCAGTGACAATTTTACCTGCCTATCTGCTAGCAGGCGCTGTCATCGCTATCATCGCTCAAGTCGGCGACTTCTTCGAAAGCTGGATGAAGCGCCGGGCGGGGGTGAAGGACTCCGGCAATCTCATCCCAGGCCACGGTGGGCTGTTCGACCGGGTCGACGGGCTGCTGGCGGTGTGTTTCGTGCTTGGTGTCCTTTTCATGGTTTCACGCCTATGGGGTGGGATGTGAACCCGCGAAGCATTTCCATCCTCGGCGCCACCGGCTCGATCGGTGCCTCGACGCTGGACCTTGTGCGCCGCCATCCGGAGCAATGGCGCGTCGTCGCGCTGACGGCCAACGGCAATGCCGCCGAACTGGCGAAGCTGGCGCGTGAGTTCCGGCCTGAGGTGGCAGTAGTCGGCGAAGAGGCACGGCTCTACGAACTGCGCGAGGCTCTGGCCGGGACGGGCATCGCCACCGGAGGCGGGTCCGCCGCCCTCGTGGAGGCCGCTTCCCGCCCCGCCGATCTCACCATCGCCGGGATTGTCGGCTGTGCGGGGCTCGCGCCGTCCATGGCGGCGATTGAGCGCGGCGGCGCTGTGGGGCTCGCCAACAAGGAAGCGCTGGTCTCCGCCGGCGACGTCATGACGGCGGCGGTCACGAAACACGGCGCAACGCTGCTGCCCGTCGATTCCGAGCACAACGCGATCTTCCAGTGCCTTGCCGGAAATGATCCCGCCGATGTCCGCATGATCACGCTGACGGCAAGCGGCGGGCCTTTTCGCGACTGGCCTGCCGACAGGCTCGCCCACGCCACGCCCGCAGAGGCGGTCAAGCATCCCAACTGGGACATGGGCGCCAAGATCAGCGTCGATTCGGCGACGATGATGAACAAGGGCCTCGAACTGATAGAGGCGCATCACCTGTTCCCGGTCGGGCTCGACCGCCTGCGCATCATCGTCCATCCGCAGTCGCTGGTGCACTCCATGGTCGAATACCGCGACGGCTCGACGCTCGCGCAGCTCGGCCCCTCCGACATGCGCGTGCCGATAGCTTCGGTGCTCGCCTGGCCGCGCCGGATGGACACGCCGTGTGCGCCCCTCGATCTCGCTTCCGCCGGTACGCTGACCTTCCGCGAGCCCGACGAAACCCGCTTCCCCGCCACCCGCCTGTGCCGCGAAGCCGCCGAAGCGGGCGGTGCCGCGCCCGCCGTGCTCAACGCCGCCAACGAAGTCGCGGTCGCCGCATTCCTCGAAGGCACGATTGCATTCACCCGCATTGCCGCCCATGTGGAGGACGTGATGTCCGCCTATGCGCCACCCGCACCCGCCTCGCTCGACGATGTGCTGGCAATCGACCGCGAGGCGCGAGAGCGGGCGCGTATGCTGAACGAGGCTTCCTGACGTGCTCGAATCGCCCAATATCCTGGTGACGCTGCTCGCCTTCCTGCTGCTGCTGGGGCCGCTGGTGGTGGTGCACGAGCTTGGCCACTACCTCGTCGGGCGCTGGTTCGGCGTGAAAGCCGATGTCTTTTCGGTCGGTTTCGGAAGGGAGCTTGCGGGCTGGAGCGACAGACGAGGCACCCGCTGGAAGCTCTCAGCCTTGCCGCTCGGCGGATATGTCCAGTTCGCCGGGGACATGAACGCGGCGAGCATGCCGGGCGAAGTCGACGAGAGCCTGACACCCGCCGAACGTTCCGAACTGTTCCATTTCAAGCCGCTGTGGCAACGCGCGCTGATCGTTGCGGCTGGGCCGGTGACCAACCTGCTGTTCGCCGTCGCGATCTTCGCGGCGTTCAACTTCGCCTACGGGCAGGTCGTCGCTGCGCCCGAGATCGCCGAATTCACCGAAGATTCGGCTGCCCAGGCCGCAGGCATGAAGGTCGGAGACCGCATCCTCAGCGTTGACGGCCAGGAAATCTCTTCGTTCACCGATATCCCGGAACATGTCGTGCCCTATCCCGGGCGCACGCTGACTATCACGGTCCAACGAAGCGGCGAGCGAATCGAAATCCCGGTGCGCATCGCCGAGCACATCGAAACCGACCAGTTCGGGAACGAGGCACGGATCGGCCGGCTCGGAATCGGCGCGGACAGCGACAAGATCGAGATCGTCGATGTCGGGCCCGTCGAATCGCTCACGCTGGCTGTCGACCAGAGCATCGGCATCATGAAGATGATGGCCACAGGTATCGGCCAGATCTTCACTGGAGAACGCTCCGTCAAGGAGCTTGGCGGGCCGGTCAAGATCGCCAAATTCTCGGGCGAGCAGCTCAGTCTTGGCTGGGCCAACTTCGTCAGCTTCGCTGCGCTGATCTCGATTAACTTGGCATTCATCAACCTCCTGCCAATCCCTGCGCT
>CAYPFE010000063.1:0-10783 GCA_964409895.1 uncultured Novosphingobium sp. | reverse complement strand
ATCTGACGCCGCACCCGATGAAATGCTTCCTCGAAAGGCTGGACCTGGCCGATCCCGCCAGGGTCGCCGCCATCCCGCGCACCAGCATCGACTGCAAGGAAACGCTGGAACGGCGCGGCGCGATGATCCGCGAACGCGCCAAGGCGGCAGACCGCTGCTACGAAATCGACACCGGGCATGATCTGATGATCACCAGGCCGAGGGAACTGGCTGAGATGCTGCTGGAGATTGCTGGGATACCGATTGCAGCGCGGTGACTTGGATTCTTTTAGCTTCCACGTAAACTCAAGAGTACAAATGATGAATCCTTGCAGCACGCCCAGATCAGTTCTGGAAAGGGCCAGGTGACATAATAATTATTCTATTTATCAAGATATTACATTTTTTGATCAACCGTAGCGCTCACACTATCGGGGATTAAGAAGATGGTACCCAAGACCTTTGCAGTGGCTTTCATTGGCGGAGCCCTCATGTTGGCTCCCGATGCATCTGCCACTGAATATGGTGGTTGTCGCTTCGACTCCCGCACGCTTCGCTTCGCGGGCACTGTCGCAGAAACGACCTCGTGCTTGCTCAAGAAAGTAAGGCCCAAGGGAAGCGGAGCCGACGCGCAGGAGGTGCCTGCATGGCTTCGCGAACGAGTGGCGCGTCCCTTTCCTTACAAGAACGAACATATCCAAGCATTCCTAGATTCAAAAGGAATTGCACTGGCCGAGTTGTCGGATCGGCTTTTGTCGGATGATTCCCCAACTGTCCGGTATTTTGTCATTCACGACACAAGTTGGCCCGAATTCGAGCATCCCGTCACCGAGTTCCCGAGCGACATCAACAATTCTGAGTGGTCTGGCAACAGCCTCAACGGCTGGCCGAGCATCTCGAACCGGGTCAACCTTCTCATCAGCCGCGACGGTCGCTCAAGAGTGCTTCGCCCTTGGGGCAGTTCAAGAAGCTTGCCTGCGACCAAGCTCGAACAACGATCCAACGTATTTGCAGCACGACCACTCTTCGTCCATGTCGAGAACATTCAACCGCGCATCAAGCCAGAGGGCAGTTTCGCATGGCGCGCGCCAGAGCCGGGACTGGGACCTCGGCAGGAGGAAAGGCTGGCTCTGGCTTACGTTATTGCCAGCTTCCACGCCGGTCGCTGGCTCATACCGGCCTATCATTTCAACATCGATCAAGGGTTTGCAGATGTTCACGATGATCCACAAAACATGGACCTTCAGTCCTGGGCAGATAAGCTGAACGAAATTGACGCGGCTCTTAGCGCCACAGACATTCCTGCCTGACACAACATATCACCCTCCCCCGCAATCCCCCACTTGACCGCGCGCCTCCTCGCCCCGACTAGGGCTCGCATATGGGAGAGACGACATGACCCGGGTTATGGAAGGCGTGCGCGTCCTGGAAGTCGCGCAGCATACATTCGTTCCCTCGGCAAGCGCGATTCTGGCTGACTGGGGCGCGGATGTGATCAAGATCGAGCATCCGGTGCGCGGCGACGCGATGCGCGGGTTCATCAATATCGGCGGCATGAAGACCGATCCCAAGCGCCACCTGATGATGGAGCATCCCAACCGCGGCAAGCGCAGCGTCGGCGTCGATATCGCCACGCCCGAGGGGCTGGAAGTGATCTACGAGCTGGCGAAAACGGCAGACGTGTTCCTCACCAACTACCTGCCCAAAGCGCGGACCAAGCTGAAGATCGACGTCGAACACATCCGCGCCGCCAACCCGGACATCGTCTATGGGCGCGGCTCCGCCTATGGCGACAAGGGGCCGGAGCGCGATGTCGGCGGCTTCGACGGAACCGCCTTCTGGACCCGCAGCGGCATCGGCTGGACGATGACGCCCGAGGAACTCGGCGGCCAGCTCAGCCAGGGCATCCCGGCCTTCGGCGATTCGACCGGCGGCATGAACATCGCCGGCGGCATATCTGCGGCGCTGTTCTATCGCGAGCGCACCGGCAAGGCGATCGAGCTCGATGTCTCGCTGCTCTCCACGGCCTGGTGGACGGCGGGCACCGGCATCGACATGCAGCTGGAAGCGAACGAGGCCCGGCGCGTGCACATGCCGAAGTCCGGTCCCAGCGCCAACAACCCCTTCCTCGGCAATTACCGCACGTCGGACGGTGGAACCATCGCCTTCAACACGCTGATCCCGGGCCCGCACATCAGGAGCCTGTTCGAACATATCGGCGTCCCCGAGGCCGCCGATGACCCGCGCTTTTCGACCGCCGAAAAGCTGATGGAGAACTGGGAAGCCGCCGGCGAGATCATCAATCGCCAGATGAACGCCAAACCCTTCGCCTATTGGCGCGAGCATCTGCGGACCTTCACCGGGCAATGGGCGCCATCGCAAAGCCTGCTCGACCTCACCCGCGACCCGCAGGCGCTGGCGAACGACATGCTTATCGAGGTCGACGCGCCCGACGGCGGCGCGCCGCTGAAGCTGGTACGCGGGCCGGTGCAGTTCGACCATGCGCCGGTAGAGACCACGCGCTCCCCGCAGGCCAGCGAACACACCGAGATGGTGCTGCTGGAAATGGGCATGGAGTGGGACCGGATCGAGGAGCTGAAGGCCAAGGGCGCGATCGCATGAGCCGCAGCGACCTCGACGGGCTGGGCTATCGCGGAACGACGGTGGTGCTCACCGGCGGCGCCTCGGGCATGGGCGAGGCGGCGACGCGCATCCTCGGCGAGCTGGGCGCGAGCGTACACGTCGCGGACATCGCCGAACCCAAGGTCGAGCACGCGGGCTTCGTCCATATGGACCTGTCGGACGCTTCCAGTGTCGAGCAGGCCGCAAAAGCGCTGGAGGAAGCCGGCGCGATCGATTTCCTGTTCCCGCTCGCCGGCATCCCGCCGCACACCTTCGGGCCGCTGCATTGCATGATGGTGAACTATGCCGGCACGCGGCAATTCACGGAGCTTATGCTTCCCCGGGTGAGGGACGGTGGGACCATCGGCCTCATCGCGTCCACCGCCGGCCGCAACTGGCGCGATCACCTCACCGACCACCTCGAAGCCATCAGGCTCGACACGCCCGCCGCGATCCAAGCCCATTACCAGGCGAATCCGGACAAGCTGCGCGACGGCTATTCCTCGTCGAAGGAGCTGCTGATCGTATGGGCGCAGCAGGTGGCGATCTCGCTGGCGCAGGAGCGCCGCATCCGCATTAACGGCATTGCGCCGTGCCCGGTCGACACACCGTTCATGGAATCGACCGGGCAGAACACCGGCATCGACTTCCACAACGACTACCCCTACCCGCTGCTCGGCCGCATGGCCTCGGCGGAAGAACAGGCATGGTCGCTACTGCTGCTGTCGAGCCCGCTCAACGCGTCCGTCACCGGCGCGACACTGTTCACCGACCAGGGCATCGCCGGCGGCTGGCTGACCGGCTCGCTCGAACCGCCAAGCTACCAACCCCGCAAATGAAGCAGCGATGCGATCGAAGTGCGAGCGAACTTGCCTAGCTGTCGAGATCATCACCCTGAACTCGTTTCAGGGTCCATGGCGCGACTGGCATGAAGAGGGTGGCCGTCTCGCAGTCGGGCGCAAAGCCTGCGCCCTGGATGCTGAAACAAGTTCAGTATGACGCCAGGATGATGTAGCGAAATGCCAAGTCCATACCCGAACACCGGAGCACGACCATGAACCCACCCCGGCCGATACCCAAGCTCGACTCGCTCAACCGTCCGTTCTGGACGGGCGGCGCCGAAGGCAAGCTCAACATCACCAAATGCGGCGATTGCGGCGAATTCACACACCCGCCGCTGCCGCTGTGCCGCCATTGCCAGTCCGAGAACGTCGCACCCCATGCGGTCGCGGGCACCGGCACGGTCGACACGCTGACGGTCAACTACCAGCCCTGGGCCAAGGGCCTGGAAGTGCCGCTGGTGATCGCTCGGGTCAGGCTCGACGATGCGCCGGGCGTGTTCCTCACCACCAATATCGTCAATTGCGGCGTCGACGAGGTCAATTTCGACGACAAGGTGCGCGTCACCTTCGAGCAGCAGGACGAGATCTATTACCCCCTATTCGAGAAGGTGGCCTGAACCATGGCAAGCAAGGAAGCTTACATCACCGGCGTCGGCCAGTCCGAAGTGGGCGTGCGCCTGACCCGCCACCCGCTGCTGCTGACGGTCGATGCCGCACAACAGGCGGTCGCGGCCGCCGGCCTCACCATGGACCAGATCGACGGCGTCTTCACCTATCCCGGCAAGTCGCACTCCTACCTCGGCTTCTCGCCGGTGGGCGCGGAAGACCTGATCGAGGCGCTGGGGTTGAGAGTCGGCTGGTATGCGGGCGCGGGCGAAATCCCCGCGCAGCTCGCCGCGATCGGTGCCGCTGTCATGGCCGTCAAGCAGGGCGTGTGCCGTCACGCGATCTGTTTCCGCACCGTCTACGAAGCCGCCGCCATGGCGCGCCCTGAGGAATACATGCCGCTGCGGCGCGATACGGTCGAAGGCTGGTCGCAATGGACCAATCCGTTCTGGGCCTTTTCCGCCGGCTGCTGGATCGGACAATACGCCAACCGCCACATGCACCGCTATGGCATGACCCGCGAACAGCTCGCGCAAGTCGCATTGAACGCCCACCGCAACGCCCAGCTCAATCCCAATGCGAGAGCAATCTCGCCCAAGGAGCTGACCATGGACGAGTACATGGAATCGCGGATGATCACGACGCCGTTCTGCCTGTGGGACTGCGACCGCTATTCCGACTGTTCGACCGCGATCGTGGTGTCGGCAGGCGATGCGCTCGACGAGGTTTCCGCCCCGCCGATCCGGATCGCGGCAATGTCGGGTTCGGTCGAGCGTTGGAGCTGGGACCAGGTCGAATGGGTCGCCTCCTACGATGCCGGCCCGGACCTGTGGAAGCAGACCGACTACACTGTCGACGACGTCGACACCGTGCAGTTCTATGACGGCTTCGCCTTCCTGCCGATCACCTGGCTTGAAGGGCTCGGCTTCTGCGGCAAGGGCGAAGGTGGCCAGTTCATCGAGGGTGGCACGCGGATCGGCCTAAATGGCGAGCTACCGATGAACACCTTCGGCGGCCAGCTCGGCGCCGGGCGGCTGCATGGCTTCGGCTTTGCCCATGAGGCGGCGCTCCAACTACAAGGCCGCGCCGGCGAGCGCCAGCTCAAGGACCCGAAGGTGGCAGTGGCAACCTCGGGCGGAGGGCCTTTAGCGGCAGCGCTGCTGCTGGCGAACGATTGATCCATCCACTTCGGACCCAACTCCGCTAGGTAACCGGTGGCAATGCGCGGCATTGTCACCAGCATGGACCGTCCGACGATCATCGATGTCGCCCGGCTCGCCGGGGTTTCCAAGAAAACCGTCAGCCGGGTGATCAACAATTCGCCGCTGATCGCCAAGGCCACGCGGGAACGGATCGAAGGGATCATCGCCGAAACCGGCTTCGTCCCTGATCCTACGGCGAGGGCGCTGGCGCTGAGGCGCAACTTCCTGATCGCTCTGGTCCATAACGATCCGATTTCACCGGCACTGATGGAGGCGCAGGCCGGTATGGCTGCTGCACTGAAGGGCAGCGAATATGCGATCTGCATGCATTATTTGGACTCTCGGCCCGGGCTGCAACTGCGCGCGCTCGGCGATTTTCTCGAATACCATCGCCCTTCCGGCATCGTGCTGATGCCGGCGCTGGCCGGAAACGACGAACTGGCAGGCCTCGCCTGGGAATTCGGCTGCGGTTGCGCGAGACTGGGTTTGGAACCGAAATCAGGCGACCCCGGCAGATTCTCGACCGACGATCGCCGGGCAGCGGCGGACGCGGTGCACCACCTCTTAGGCATGGGCCATCGCCGCATTGGCTTCATCGCCGGGGGCGCCGGCATGCGCCAAGCGCAGCTGCGCGAACTCGGCTATCTCGACGCCATGGCCGAACACGATCTCGACCGTGGCCCCTCCCTGATCGCATCGGGCGACGGCAGTTTCGAATCCGGATTGGCCGCAGCCAGCCTTCTGCTTGAAGTAAGCCCCCGGCCCACCGCGATCCTGGCCGCCAGTGACGAGATGGCTGCCGGCGCTATTCATGCCGCACTGAGCAAAGGTATCGCCGTGCCGCACGAACTCTCGGTGATCGGCTTTGGCGATGCTCCGATTGCCCCAGCCATCTGGCCACCGCTTACGACGATGCGGGTGCCCCTGCTCGAAATGGCGCATGCAGCCGCGTCATGGCTGATCGATCCGGAACAAGGCGAACCGGCCATGCGTCAGTTCGGCCTGGAGCTTATCGAAAGGGCGTCTGCGCACCGGCTCAGGCCGGCACGGCAGAGGCATCTTCCTTCGTCTTCCAGTCGGGATAGGGACCAAGCCCGGTAAGCAGGAAGGCGCTGAACAGCGTGCCCGCGATCCCGAACCAGAGGAACGGCACGTAGCTGCCGTAATTGTCGAACACCAGTCCGGCGACAATCGGCCCCAGCCCCGAGCCAGCGGCGATCAGGCTTGCCATGGCGCCGAAGATCGTGCCGAAATTGCGCATGCCCGCATAGGCCGCCGTCAGAAAGCCGACGATCTGCAGCTTGGCGCCCGCCGTGTACCCGTTGACGATCATGGCCGGGATCACCAGCGCCGGCGTCAGGTTGGGCATCAGCAGCAGTACGAAGGTCAGCGTGCCCGCACCGATCGTGAGCCCGCCGACCCAGCGCGCGGGATAGCGGTCCAGCAGGTAGCCGGTGATGAGCTTACCCAGGATGCCCGCCACACCGCCAAGACTGGCATAAAGGGCAGCAGACGTCCTGTCGGTACCAAGGTCGATCAGGATCGGAATCTGGTGGACCATCACCCCGATTGTCACCACCATGATAACGAAGGTGGAGATGATGATCCGCCACAAGGCAACGCTGCGCCACGCCTCATCAACGGAAAGGCCGGGAACGTCGAGCAGTGATTTGCGTTTGGCACCGTCCGCCTCGGAGGCTTTCGCCTTGCGCCCCGCATCATAGCCATCGCGCAGCCAGACCAGGCAAAGCAGCACTGACACGCTCCCCCAGCCGACCGCCAGCCAGACATAGGCCATCCGCCAGCCGTATTCTGACATCAGGAAATTGGTGAGCGGCGGGGCGATGATCTGGGACAACGCACTGCCCGACAGCACCAGTCCCAGCGCCAGCCCGCGCCCGGATTCGAAGGTGCTGTTGACGGCGGCAGTCCAGACCGTCGACTTGCAGGCGAGCGCGGCCACGGCATAGAGCGTCCAGATCACATACCACTGCATTTCCGACCCGGTCAGCCAGCCGAGCGACGCAATCGTCGCTGCCATCAGGATCAGGCCCGGGATAGCCAGCAGCCGCGTCCCCAGCCGGTCGATGAGGATACCGAACAGCGGCGACAACAGGAACGTCAGCACCGATGAAATCGAAATGCCGGAGGAAACCAGCGTCCGGCTCCAGCCGAATTCCTCGGTCAGCGGCCCCATGAACAGTCCGGCCGAGGACGTGATCACTGCGGTGAAGGAAAAGCCGATCGATGCGGCGAGGATCAGCGTCCAGTGCTGGGCGAATTCGTGGCGCGTCGGCGCCTTGCTGTCAGACAATCGATGCTCCCGGTCCCTTGCGGCGTGATCTCAGCCGCCAAAGCCCGCTCTAGTCGGCATCGGCAGCCAGCACCAGCCCCAGTTCCTCGGTCGCAGTCACGGGCGTGATCACGCCTTGCGAGATGTCGCAGATACTATCCCAGTTGACCGCGATATCCTCGACGGCGGGCGCGGACTGGCGGTGGTGCTGCCAGCCCGGACCTGCACCGATGATCACTTTCGCGACCCTGCCGAGGCACTGCGAATAAAGCGCATGGGTCGACGTGCACTGTTCGCTGGCCAGGTAGACCGCGATGGGCATGTTGAATTCGACATTCATCGAATTGCCGATATCGGGAAAGGCGTCCATCTCCGTGACGCCGCTGCGCGCGGCCCAGTCCTCGCCCGCCTGCATCGCCATGCGGCTGTTGCCGTTGGGCATGATCGCGTTGCTGAGGATGCCGAACTCCGCGCCTTCCAGCGCGGCGATATGCATCAGCCCGGCCACGCCCGCCTTGGCCGCGCCGTAGCCGCCCACCCAGGGCATGCCGAACATGCCGGCGCTGGAGCAGGTGTATACCAGCCTGCCGTAGCCAGCCGCCTTCATGTACGGCCAGACCGCACGGGTCATCTTGAAGCTGCCGGTGAGATGGGTGGCGATCACCGCGTCCCAGTCCTCGTCCGTCGTTTCCTCGATCGGAAAGGCGCGCCAGTTGCCCGCGCTCTGGATGAGGATATCGACCTTGCCGAACGCATCGATTGCCTGCGCGACGATGGCGTTGGCGCCATCGGTCTCGGCGACCGAATCGCTGTTGGCGACAGCGATACCGCCGGCGTCGAGTATTTCCTGAACGACGCCTTCGGCCATCTGCGACGACGGGTTGCGCCCGGCGGTGTCGCAGCCGAAGTCGTTCACCACGACCTTCGCACCGCGTCTGGCCAGCTCCAGCGCATGTTCGCGGCCGATACCGCCGCCCGCTCCGGTTACAATCGCAACACGGCCTTCGAAATCGATCTGTGCCAAGAATCCTCTCCTCGATGTCCCGTTGCGCCAGCTATCGCCCGCATGGCCTGCTGCGGCAAGCATCCTTGGTCAATGACACGACTGCTTAGCCATTTAGCGGTTGCAACAATGCCGTGCGCTTGCTTAAGCCGATGGGCACAGGGTGGAATCCATGGTCTTCAGGCATTTCGGGACGAAAGCGGCCGTTTTCGGCCTCGCGGCAGCCGCATTGCCGATAGCCGCCCATGCCCAGCAGAAGTCCGAGGAAAACGCGGTCACCAGTTCGGACGACGCTTTCGGCAATTCGGTCGGGCTGGAAGCGACGGGGCTCTATTCGCAGTTCAACGTCCGCGGCTTCAGTCCGACCGATGCAGGTAATGCAAGGCTTGACGGCATCTACTTCGATCCGGTCGCCGGCGTCACGCTCAGGGCAAGGACAAGCCAGGCGATCCGCGTCGGCTATGCCGCGCTCGAATATCCTTTCGCCGCGCCAACTGGCATTCTCGACACCCAGTTGCGCACCGCCGGAAACGACTTCCATGCCGGTGTCGAGGCGCATCTCCAGCAATATGGCAGCTATGTCTTCATCCTCGATTCGCAGCTGCCTGTGATCGAAGATCACCTTGCGGTGGCAGCCGGTGTCTCGCACGGCCACGGGAAGTTCATCGACGGGGCAAGCGAGAACAACTATTCTTTCGCGGTGAAGCCGGTGATCCGGCTGGGCGGCGTGGAAATAAGTCCGTTCTACAGCACGCATCACGTCCGGGATTCGCAGCCGAGAATTCTGGTTGCGATGGGCAGGAACTTCGATGCGCTTCCGCCATTTCCCAAAGGCAAGCGATATTACGGGTCGCAATGGGCGCAGGCCAGCCAGGACAACACCAATCTCGGTGGCACCATCAAAGCACGGATCACCGAAAGGCTCTCGCTGCGCGCCGGCGTGTTCAAGAGCCAGAACCTGCGCAAGCGGCATTTCACCGACATATTCCGGGTCAACGATCTGGATGGCAACGCCGATCACCTGTTCCTCGCCGACCCCCGCCACGACCGGTACAGCTGGAGCGGGGAAGCACAGCTCGGGTACCGCTTCGGCAAGGACCGGTGGCATCACCGGTTGATCGTCGGCTATCGCCTGCGCAACCGTTCCACCGAGTTCGGCGGTTCCGACTTCCTCGATTATGGCAGTGCGATACTCGGGGTTGCAGATCCCGAAGCCCAGGTCGAACCGCTTTTCGACTTTGGAGATGTCAGCCACAGCAAGGTCAGGCAGCAAAGCCTGATGGCGGGCTATATCGGCAAGCTCGACGGGGTCGGCCTGGTCAATCTTGGCATCCAGCGCACCATTTTCCGTGCCCGCACGATCACCACGGCAGGGCTCGGCCGCTCGGACGCCAGGGAATGGCTCTACAACGCCAGCCTCGGCATCGAGATCACCCCCAACCTGACAGTCTACGCTGGCACCCAGAAGGGTCTGGAGGATGTCGGGTCTGCGCCGGAAACCGCCGCCAACCGTGGCGATCACCTGCCCGCAGTGCTCAGCCGCCAGTACGAGGCGGGACTACGCTGGAAGTTCGGCAAGCAGGTTCTGCTCATCGGCCTGTTCCAGATCACCAAACCCTATTTTTCCTTCGATGCGAACGACCGCTTCGTTCGCCTGGGAACGCAAAAGCACACCGGCATCGAAGCCTCGTTCAGCGGCCACTTCATGAACGACAGGCTGACCGCGCTGGTGGGCGTTGCGGTACTGGATCCGGTGGTTTCAGGCCCTGGCCGGGACCAGGGCCTGCTGGGCAGGACGCCCGTGGGCGTTCGCGGAACGCGGGTAAGAACGGACTTCAACTACCGCACCGACATTTTCGGCGGGCTGACCCCGACCCTGTCCGTCGATTACAACGGCAGAACCGCCGCCGCCGCCGAGCCCATCCCCGGAACCGATGGCCGCCAGGTGATGCTGCGCAGCCGCGTCTCGATCGATGTCGGCGTGCGCCAGCCCCTCAGGATCGGCCGCATCCCTGCAACGATCAGGCTCAAGGTCGAGGATATCCTCAACCAGAAGCGCTGGCTGGCACCCGCCAGCCGCGTGCTGTTCCAGGCCGACACGATCCGATTTTCGGCCTCACTGCTGATGGATTTTTAGCCCTTCACCTCTTCCAGCGTGAAGCCGTTCTGCGGCGCGCATTGCTGGACTTCGATGACATTGCCCTCTGGGTCGTAGCCGTAGATCGTCTTGACGTGG
>CAYPFE010000062.1:0-10803 GCA_964409895.1 uncultured Novosphingobium sp. | reverse complement strand
ATCGACGCCGGGTGACATGGATGCGCGAGGACTCGGCTACGAGGCGCTCTCGGCGATCAACCCCGGCCTGATCTATTGCGCCATCTCCGGTTTCGGTATGACCGGCCCGCTCAAGGACAGGCCCAGTTTCGACATTGTCTTGCAGGCGATGTCTGGCGCGCTTTCGGTCAATGGCGATCCGGATGGGTTGCCGACCAAGCTCGGCATACCGCTGGGCGATCTCGTCGGTGGGATCAACGGGCCGATCGCGATCCTGGCGGCGCTGCATGAGCGCCATGCCACCGGCAAGGGCCGGCTCATCGATATCAGCCTGATGGATGGCCTCATCGGCATGCTCGGCTATCTTGCCCAGCTTGCTTTCTTCACCGGAGAGGACCCGAAGCGGCAGGGCTCGCAGCATCCCAATCTTGTGCCCTATGGCATCTTCCCGGCAATGGACGGGTCGATTGTCGCGGCCTGTCTCACCAACAGCTTCTGGGGCCGCATCTGCCGGGCGCTGGGCATGCCGGAATACACCGATGATCCGCGCTACGACAGCCTCGAAAAGCGCCGCGACGCGCGCGACGAGGTGAACGAGCTGGTTTCCTCACGCACGCGCACCCGCACGGTGGAAGACCTGTCGGCAGCCTTCGAGGAGCATCACGTCGCCTATGCGCCGATTCTCGGCATCACCGATGCGCTGACCCAGCCGCAGGCGGTAGCGCGCAACATGGTGGTGGAAACCGAGCACCCGGTGCTGGGCCGCATTCCCATCGTCAACAGCCCGTTCCGCTTTCCCGGCGAGGAGCAAGGCATACCGCAAGCGCCGCCGGTGCTCGGCCAGCATACCGACGCCATCCTTGAAGATGTGCTTGGCCTGCCCGCAGACCGCATCGCGGCGCTACGCGTGGCCAGGGTCATATCCTGATGACTACGCTGCGCATCGGCGTCGATGTCGGGGGGACTTTCACCGACGCGGTGCTGATCGATGGCGCCTCGGTTTGGACCGCCAAGTCCCCGACCACGCCTGACTTCGCCGATGGCGTGATCGCCGTCTGCGAACTCGCCGCCGAAAGGGCCGGGGCGACGCTCGCCGGATTGCTGCCGCGCGTATCACGCTTCGGGCTCGGCACCACGGCGGTCACCAACGCGATCACCTCACGGCGGGGCGTGCGTACGGGGCTCCTTATCACCAGGGGCTTCGAGGAGACCCTGCACCTATCGCGCGGCCATCTCGTCGAGGAAGACCTGCGCATGAGCCATGGCTTCGAAGTCGTGGAGCCCGGCGACGTGGCCGGTATCGACGAGCGTATCGACCGGCACGGCAGTGTGCTCAAGCCTCTCGATGTCGACGCGGCCGTAGCTGCGGCGGAGGCGCTTGTCGCCGGTGGCGTGGAGGCGCTGGCCGTCTCCTTCTTGTGGTCGATCGTCAACCCGGCCCATGAGAATGCAGTGGCGGAAGCGATTCGTGCCCGGTTTCCCAAAATCCCCGTCACCGCCGCCAGCGAGCTGCTGCCGGTGGCGCGCGAGTACGAACGCACCACGCTCGCCGTGCTCAACGCCTATGTCTCATCGGCCTGCGGCGGCGTGGATGTGCTCGAGCACCGGCTCCGTGACATGGGCCTCGAAGCACCCTTGCTGCTGGTTCACTCGGGTGGCGGGACGATTTCGGTGCCGGAGGCCAGGGCCCGTCCGGTGTGGCTCGCCGAATCGGGACCGGCGGCGGGCGTGATGGCGGCGGCTGCGGTCGCGAGCGAGGCAGGCGCGGCACAGGCGATCAGCTGCGACATGGGCGGCACCAGCTTCGACGTTTCGGACATTGCCGGCACCGATCCCTCGCGCATCACCCGGGGTGAGCTGATGGGCATCTGGACTGCCTTGCCGCGCGTCGATGTTGAGTCGATCGGCGCGGGCGGCGGCTCGATCGGCTGGATCGATGCGCGCGGCATGCTGCGCGTGGGCCCGCAATCGGCGGGATCGACGCCGGGGCCGGTGTGCTACGGCAAGGGCGGTGTCGAACCCACCGTCACCGATGCGCTCACCGTGCTCGGCTATATCGATGCGGAAAACTTCCTCGGCGGTGACATGAAGCTCGACCGTGCGGGCGCCTTCGCCGCCTGCAAGGCGCTGGGCGAACCGCTCGGCCTCGATGCCGAGGCCGCCGCCTGGGGCATCCGCGAGATCGCGCTTGCGGAAATGACCAAGGCGGTGCGGACCCGTCTGGCCCTGCGCGGCCTCGACCCGCGCGAGCACGCGCTGGTGAGCTTCGGCGGATGTGCGTCGCTTTTCACCGCCGATATCGCCCGCGCCGTTTCTGCGCCCCGCGTGATCGTGCCAGCCGCCGCGTCGGTGCTCTCGGCATTGGGTGCGGCGACGATGGGCATGCGGCGCGAACGCGTGCGCAGCCTGCTGAAGCCGCTGCCCGTCGATATCGAACAGCTGGCGGCGATCGGAGAGGAATTGCGATCACTGGCCGACGCCGACCTCGCCGCCGATGGTGTCCCTGAAGCCGACCGTAGCGTCTCGCTCGAAGCCGACCTGCGTTTCCTTCGTCAAAACTGGGAGCTTGCGATTCCGCTCGATTCCATTCCTTTCGACGAGGGTTTCACCGAAACCCTGCGCCAGCGTTTCGAAAGCGAATATGCGCTGCGCTACGGCGCGGGTTCGATCACGCTGGGCACGCCTGTCGAGATCGTTTCGCTGCGCGCGGTGGGAACCGGCCCGGGAGCACCTCGCCCCGGCAAGGAATCCGGGAACAGCCGCGAGCCGGAACTGGTCGTGCCCGCACGCCAGCGCCTCGTGCGCTCCGGCGCCGCTGCTGACATGGCGGTGGAAGTCGCTATTCTCGACGATGCGATGCTCGGGCCGGGGCAGGCAGTAGCGGGGCCCGCGCTTATCGAGCGCTGGGACACGTCGATCTGGGTACCCGAAGGCGCGCTCGCTCGCCGGGAAGGTACCGACAGCATCGTGGTGGAGGTGACATGAACGAGCATTCGACCATTGCAGCTTCAATGCCGCATGAGCCCGACCCGATTACCGTCGAGGTGCTCAGGAGCCGCCTCGAAGCGATCGGCCGCGAGGCCGGGCTCGCCGTCGAGCGCACCGCGATCAGCCCGGTGGTGTCCGAGACCAAGGACTATTCGGTCACCATCATCGATGCCAAGGGCCGCCTCATCACCGGCACCGGCTATATCACCGGCCACTTCGGCGCGTCTGTCAGTGCGGTGCGCGCGACCATGGCGAAGCACGGGCCAACGATCGCGCCGGGCGATATCTTCCTCGCCAACGATCCGCACAACGGCGGCGGGCTCCATCCCAACGACGTCATCGTCCAGAAGCCTGCCTTCGTCGATGGTGAACTGGTCGGCTGGGTCGCGGTATCGGCGCACATGATGGACATGGGCGGGATGACTCCGGGCTCGCTTTCGCCGCATGCCACCGAGTGTTTCCAGGAGGCGCTGCGTTTTCCGCCGGTGCGGCTGCTGCGCCAGGGCGTCGAGGAAGCGGATGTATGGGCGATCCTTCGGATCAATGTTCGCAATTCCGCGCTGATCGAGGCCGACCTGCGCGCGCTCGTCGTTGGCTGCAACGTCGCGGTCGCCAAGATCGAGGAAGCGGTTGCCGCATTGGGTCCGCAGGGCTTCGCGGGCGCTGTCGCAGCACTGGAACGCGCGACCGGCGAGGCGCTCGCGCGCAGGATCGAAGGGATTGCCGACGGTACCTACCGCAGCGCCGGCTGGCTCGAAATCGGCGAGAGCGAGGTCCATGCCGTGCCCTGCAAGCTCACCGTCGATGGCGCCCGGCTGGTCTTCGACTTCGAAGGCTGCCCGCCGCAATTGCCACGCTATCTCAATTCCAAGCCCTATATCGTCCAGAGCGCGCTGGCCTCGGTAATGCAGAGCTGGATCGCCGCCGACCTGCCCTATTCGCAGGCGCTGATCGACCTGATGGACGTGCGCTGCCCGCCGAAGTCGATGCTCAACTGCGAGCCGCCCGCACCGATCGGGGCCGCGCATATGGACGGCACCGGGGCTGCGATCACCGCGGCGATGCAATGCCTGCTGCTGGCGCTTGCGGCATCGCCGGACGCGCCGGAACACCGCCTGCTGTCCGCGGTGCAGTCGAACGGCTGGGCGATGATGACATGGGCGTTTGCCCGCACAAGTGGCGAGGGCGACAGCTTCATCCACACCGACGGGACGCTCGGCGGCAGTCCGGCCGGTGCGGATCGCGACGGCATTGACCTCTCCTCCGCCCTCGTCGGCACCAAGGGTTCCTTGGAGATGCCGGACGTCGAAATCCTCGAAGCCTCCTATCCGATCCTGATGGAGGAGCGCGGTTCCAGCCGGGGGCGCCACGGGCTCGGGACGTTCCGCTCGGGCGGCGCCTGCCGCGAAGTGCTGCGCCCGCACAGCACGGACAGGCTGACCGGCTACATGATCAGCACACGCGGCACCGTCCCCAACGCAGGTGCGGCGGGCGGAGAAGCCGGGATGACGACGCTGCTCAGGCTGCACCGGGCCGATGGCAGCGCCGAGGATATTTCGCTGCAGGCCGCCGGGGTCGAGGTCAGGACCGGCGACAGCTTCGAGCTCCAGGGACCGACTGCGGGGGGCTTCGGCGATCCGCTGGCGAGGCCGGCGGAGCTGGTGGCCGGGGATGCGGCGTCCGGGCGTATCACCGGCGAGGAGGCAGAAGCCTTCTATGCGGTCGTTCTCTCGGGGAATGAGGCGGACCATGCGGCGACGGAAGCCCTGCGCGCCGAACGCCGCGCCGCGCGCCTCGCCCGGGCGAGCGCTCCGGCAAAACCGTGCGCCACGGCCCAGGCCAACGAGCCAGGTGTCGCGCTCTATCCCGGGGTCGTCCAGGCGGGCTCGCTCGCGGTGAGCGAGGACAGCGGCACCGTGCTGGCATGTGCGCCGGACCCCTGGACCGCGGGCTGCGCCACGCTCGACGAGGAAGACCTGCGCCCCAACGGCCACATCGTGCGCACCCGGGCGTGGCTCGATCCGTTGACGGGCCGCCAGCTCTTGAAGGACATCCTCGGGCCGGACGGCGAGTGCCTGTTCGAATCGAGCCCTGCGCGCTGGACGGGGGCTTGAGTTTTACTCGATTTCCGGCTGGCAAAACTCCGCTTGCCAAACGTCAATCGTCGATGGCGGCGTAAAGCGCGGTCATGAAATCGCTGCCGAACGGCGCGTAGGAGCCCATCCGCTGAATCAGGCGGACGTAGATCATCTCCTCCTCTGGATCGGCAGTCCAGGCAACGCCGGTGGCCCCTTGCCACCAGTAGGAGCCGGGGTTCGGGCCGTAGCCGGTCTGGCGCGTCTGAACTTGCAGCCCGTACCCGAAACCGGCTTCGGAGAAGAAGTTGTCGAAGATGAAGAACGACTGGGGCGCCTCCTTGGTGAGGTAGTCCCGGGTCATCATTTCCACTCCCGGCCGCGACAGGATACGGACATCGCCAAGCTTGCCCTTGTTCATGAGCATTCTCGCGAAGGCCATGTAATCGTCGGCCGTGGAATAGAGGCCGCCGGAGGGGCTTGGGAATACGGGCGGTTCGCTTGGCGCCTCTCGACCGGTCGGCACAAGGGCACCCTCCGGCCCTGGGGCATAGACCGTCGCCACACGGTCGCGCTTCTCTTCAGGCACGAAGAAGCCGGTGTCTTTCATGCCGAGTGGTTGAAAAATCCGCGTCTCCAGGAATTCGCCGAACGGCATTCCCGAGGCCCTCTCGACCAGCACGCCGAGTACCGAACTCGGGGTATTGTACATGAAGCGCTCGCCGGGAGCGTAGACCAGCGGCAGCGCGCCCAACCTCTTCATGTATTCGTCGGCGGTAATGCCGCGCTCGGTCGTGGCGGCGAAACCCTTTCCGATCGGAGAATTCTCGTCGAGGCCGGCATATCCGATGACGCCGATGCCCATGCGATAGGTCAGCAGGTCGCGAACCGTGATCGGCCGGGGTGACGGGCGGACATCGGTGAGCGGTCCGGCCAGATCTTTGAGGACCATGCGGTTGGCAAGTTCGGGCAGCAGCCGGTCGACCGGTTCGTCGAGGTTGATCTTGCCCTCCTCGATCAGCATCATCGCGGCCACGGCGGTGATGGGCTTGGTCATCGAGGCCATGGCAAAGATGGTGTCGCGACGTATCGGCGCCTTTGTGGCCAGGTCCTGGTACCCGATCGCCGAGGCATGGGCGAGCTTGCCCTTGCGATAGACCAGCGTGACGACGCCGGGCAAAGAGCCGTCGGCGACATATTTCTCCGCAACCTTGCTCAACCGCTCCAGCCGGGAGGCGGACATTCCTGTTTCCTCCGGGCTTGTCTGAGCCGAGGCCGCCAGTGGCGTACCAATGACGCTCATTGCGGCGAGGCAGGCAGCTAATCGTTTGACGATCGACACTTGCATCCTCCCATGATCCGTCACGAAAAGTTGGGCCTGTTTCGTTCGAAACACAAGGCCTTGCATTCTGTGCGTCAAGTGCCTCCCCAGACCGGAAGCCCGGGTGATTGCCGAGCTGCGGAAGACTCGACTTTCCTACAGCGGTGCCGGTGCGATATGAAGGGCCTGGCCATGACCAGGTGCAGCAAGGCGACGCGCTTCGGTGCCGGGAAACGGAAGGTCACATCGCCGGAATGTGTCACCTTGCACGGATCTGGAATAATATCATTTAATTGCAGTTAGTTATGTAGATTTTTCCCGCCCAGCCAGGCCGTAAGGTGACAGAGTTTCGCTCCCCCGTCAGCGTCAACCTCGCAAGCCATGGCCGGGGCCCCCGGCCTCGATCGTGGCCTCCCGCTCCCCTCAGCGCGGCGCTATGCGGGTACCGTCGGTGAGTGTGTTGCCGGGGTTGAGCACGACCTCGTCTCCTGCTTCCAGCCCACCAAGCACCTCGCCGAACTCGTCGTTGATATGGCCGACCTTGACGTCGCGCAATTCGGCGGAGCCGCCATTGGCGACGAACACCTGCCAGCCGCCTTCGCCACTCCGGAACAGCGCGCCGATCGGCACGCGCAGGACGTCCTTGCCGCGCCACAGCATGATCGTCGCGTCGATCTGGTAGCCGTGGCCGAGCCGGGCGGCCTGCTTGGCGGCAGCGGCGTCGAAGCCGATGATGACGTTGACGCGCTGTTCCTCGATACCGAGCGCCGAGATCTTGAGCTTGCCGAAAGGTTCGACCATCTTGACATAGGCGGGGATCGGTTTCGGCCCGCCCCACTGGGTGATCTCGACCGGGTCGCCGGGCTTGACCCGCACCGCCTCGCGGGAAAGCAGGTCGACGACCGCCTCGATCTTCGAGGGATCGCCGATGGTCATGAGCGGCGTGCCTTCGCCGATGACGCCCTCGCTCTCATTGATGACCGTCAGCACCGATCCGCCAGCAGGCGCGCGCACCGTGACCGCGCTCCCCGATCCGCTGCCGGCGGGCTGGGCGAGCAGCGCGCGGATGCGGGCGACCTCGCTGCGGCTTTGCTGGAGTGCGGCCTGTCCGGTTGCGACGCTGGTGCGATCGGCCTCCAACTGCGCGCGCGAGATGAAGCCTTCCTTGGAAAGCTCTTCGGAGCGGGCAAGGTCGCGGCGCGACTGGGTGAGCGTGGCGGCGACGCTCACCTCCGCCGCCTTTGCGGCCGCCAGTGCTGCGGAAAGCTCGCGCGAGCTGCGAGGGTCGAGCGGCGTTGAGGGCCGGCCCGTCATCCTTGTGATGAGGGCGCCCGGCGCGACCGCGTCGCCGGCTTCCAGCTCGATGCGCGAGAGATAGCCGGTCACGGGGGCTGATACGACGTAATATTCCTCGGCCCGCGTCACCCCGTCGTCGGTGATGCCCACCGCCATGGCGCCGCGCGTGACCTTGCCGGTATCGACCGGCACCGCCTCGGGCCAGAACGAAAAGGCCAGCGCCAGGAACAGCAAGCCCCCGATGAGTATGGCCCAACGCCAGCGTTTGAGTTTGTCCATCATCATTCGCGCGTCTTCAGCACCCTTACCATGTCGAGTCGGACGACGCGCCTTGCCACCAGCAGCGCGGTTGCCGCCGCCGCGATCAGCACGACCAGGGAGGAAAAGCCATAGCTCGCCCGCGAAGGTGCGAAGGGCAGGCGGTATAGATCGGAGCCGAACATTTCCATCATCCCATTCGCCATCCAGGTCCCGAGCAGGCAACCAACGGGCACCGAAACCGCCACCAGCAGTGCCAGCTCGCCGATCAGCACGATGCCGACTTCTCTGCGGTGATAGCCTAGCACGCGCAAGGTTGCGAGTTCATGGGCGCGTTCGGAAAACAGGATGCGCGCGCTGTTGTAGACGACGCCGATCGCGATCGCGGATGCGAAGGCGATATAGATGAACAGCATGGTGTAGATGTTGTCGTCGATCATTTCCTGGAACTTGACCAGTGCGGCATCCCTTTCGCTTACACCCAGCACTTGCGGCATTTCCTTGAGCTCGCTCAGTAGCCTCTCGCGCTGCGTTGAGTCGATAAGCAGCAGCGCCGAACCTGCCGGAGACGCGTCGCGGGTCACGGTTTCGATTGTCGCCTGGGTGGCATAGGCGCGCTTGCCGATGAATTCCTCGATCACGCTCGAAACCGGAATGAAAGCCTCGGTCCGCCGGCCGCCGAGCAGCTCGACATAGACCTTTTCGCCGGTGGTGACGCCGAGCTTGCGTGCCAGCTGGCTGCTCAGCATCAGTCCGGCCGGGGGTAGCGCGACCTCGGCGCCATCGCCATCGATCCTTGCCGTCAGCTGCGAATCGGCTGCGCTGCTTTCGATGGCGATGCGTTCGGTCCGGTTGCCGTGGCTGATCTTGACCGCGACGCCGCGCATCGGCTCGACGCGCAGCACGCCTGGCATCTGCGCCAGCTCATGCAGCACATCCTCGTTGCGTGGCTCGATGAAGCTGACGGTCAAGTCCTGGCGCTGCGCGCGGAAGAAGGCGGAATCGAGCATCACCCGCGTCGAATCGATGAACTGGATCACCGAAAACAGCAGAGCCAGCGACAGCGCGACCCCGGTTACGGTGATCGCGGAACGCCCCGGCCAGCGGGCGATATGGCGTACGATCATGTGGCCGATCGCGGTGAAGCCGGCCTTCTGCCCCAGCCGCTCGACCAGTCCGGCGCGATAGACGGGCGGCGGCGGCGGCGACATCGCGACCGCCGGGCTGATGCTGATTGCGCTGCGCATTCCGCCCAGCGCGCCGAGCCCGGCTGCACCGAAGGACAGCCCGGCCGCACCCAGGAACAGCGCCGGCGACATCTCGTATTGGAGGAAAGGAAAGCGGTAATAGGTGACGTAGACCTCGGTCATGCCGCGCCCCATCCAGATACCCGCCAGCGAGCCGAGAACCGTCGCCAGGCTGGCGATCGCCAGCGCGAACTTGAGGTAGTGCCAGCCGACCGACCAGTCCGAATAGCCGACCGCCTTCATCAGCCCGATCTGCGCGCGTTCGGTCCGGATCATCCGGCCCAGCACGATATAGACGAGGAACGTCGCGACCAGCAGGAAAACGGGGGGAATAACCTGCGTCATCGCGTCGAGCTGCTGCAGTTCGCTGTCGAGGAAGGCGTGCGATATCTGATCCTTGCGGCCATAGGCCCCGGTGCCGCCATAGGGTTCGAGCAGTGCATCGACCTTGCGGATAACGTCGGCTTCCGATGCGCCGTGCTCCAGCGTGATCGCGAGCGTGTTGATCGCCTCGGTGCGGTCGGTCGCCGCTTCCAGCGCCTTCTCGCCCATCCAGAAGATGCCGAAGCGGTCGGTGTCGGGGATGATGTCACCGGGCGGCAGGGCCATGATGTAGTCGGGAGCAAGGCCGATGCCGACGATCCTTATCCTCTGCTTGCTGCCGTAGATCAGCGCGTCGATCTCGGCGCTGGGCTCCAGCGCATTGGCCTCGGCGAAGGCCTCGCCGACGACCGCGTCTTCGGGATGGCCGGGCCGGGGCAAATGCCCCTTGATCAGCGTGACCTGGTTGAGCTTGTTGCCGCCTCTCTCGCTGACCGAATTGATCAGTGCCCGCACCGGAACGTTGCTTTCGGCAAAGTCGAGCGTTGCATATTGCTTGATCGTTCCTTCGGCGACGCGAACCCCCGGGATTTCGGCGATGCGAGCGACGACCGAGCGCGGCGCGCGGGTCATGTCGGCGAAGACATCGGCAAACTGGTTGCGCGCATAATAGGCGTCGCGCGTCAGCTCCAGCGAGCGGTACATGCCGGTCGACATCACGTAGGTCGCGGTGGCTGCCGCCAGCACCACCGCGATGGCGATCGCCTGGCCGCGCATGCGCCAGAGATCGCGCAAAAGCTTGAGGTCGAGTGCGGTCACCAGCTGATCCCCGACGGGTCGATCGGATGGGCGTTGGTCTCCACGCGTGCAATGCGGCCATCGAGGAAATGCAGCACGCGGTTGGCCATCGCCGCAATGCCCGCGTTGTGGGTGATGATCACCAGCGTCGTGCCGAGCTCGCGGTTCACGGTTGCGAGGCTTTCCAGCACGCGCACGCCGGTCTCGCTGTCCAGCGCGCCGGTCGGCTCGTCGCACAGCAGCACGCCGGGCTGCTTGGCGATGGCGCGGGCAACGGCGACGCGTTGCTGCTGGCCGCCGGAAAGCTGTGCCGGGTAGTGCGCGTCGCGGGCCGCCAATCCAACCATCTCCAATGCTTTTGCCGGCGGCATCGGGTTGTCCGCAATGTCGGTGACGAGCCGGACGTTTTCCTCGGCGGTAAGGCTCGGGATGAGATTGTAGAACTGAAAGATGAAGCCGATGTGCGCACGGCGAAACCGGGTGAGATCGGCATCGTCCAGTGCGGTGATTTCCGTGTCGC
>CAYPFE010000061.1:0-10804 GCA_964409895.1 uncultured Novosphingobium sp. | reverse complement strand
AACTTTGCATCGCCCCACCCCCTAACGTCAGAAGACGCGCCCTGGCTGAGACGAATATGGTTCATCGGCGATGGAGAGGCGCACAGGCGCGGCGATTGGTCGTTCGAAAAGCTGATTGAGGCCGGCCGCATGATCGGCGATGACCGGCTCGCTGCAGCGGAAGCCACCGTCCGCCCGGCGGACCGCTTCGTTATCGTCCATACCTCCGGGTCAACCGGCACCCCGAAGGGCGTGATCCACCAGCACGGCCAGATGATCCGCCACATCGCCAATTGCAACGAGATCAGGAAGATCGACGCCGACACCGTTCTCTTCGGCATCTCGCCATGGTTCTGGATTGCAGGATTCGGATTCGAGCTCATCTCCCTGCTGGTCGCAGGCGGCAAGCTGGTCGGATCGACGTCGCAGGATGCAAATGTCGTGCTCGACCTCATCGAACGCGAGCGGCCGGACATGACCAATGGCTATTATCCTTCGTCGAGCTGGCTTGCGCAGCATGAGAGCTTCGCAAGGCGGGACTTGTCGTTCATCAGGCGCGGCAATCTCTATCCCATCCTTGCAGAGGAATACCGCCCGCCCGATCCTTCCTACCGCCCCACACAATACGGCATGAGCGAGGCATGCGGAGCAGCCACGGTCAGCGAGGACTGCGAGAAGGACATGCCGGAAGAATTGCGTGGTTCTTCAGGCAAGCTGTGCCCCGGCTACGAAGGGAGAATTGTCGACCCCGACACCGGCGAGAATTGCGCGCGAGGCATGATCGGCGAGCTTTGGCTGCGCGGGCCGTTCATGATGGAAGGCTATTACGGCAAGGCACGCAGCGAGACTTTCACGCCCGATGGCTGGTGGAAGAGTTCCGACGCGGTGGCGATCGACGAGGACGGAAATGTCTTCCTAAAGGGGCGGCTCGGCAACATGATCAAGTCGAATTTCGCCAATGTCGCACCACGCGAAGTCGAAGCGGTGATGGAAGAGCTGACAGGCAGGCACGCGATCGTGCTTGGCATTCCCGATACGGGCTTTAGCGAAGCAGTAATCGGAGTCGTCTTCAGCGAAAATGGCGACGAGGTGGATGAGGAGAGCTTGCGCAATCGCCTGCGCGAACGGCTGTCGAGCTACAAGGTGCCGCGCCGCATCATCGAGTACCGCCAAACGGACATGCCGGTCCTGTCCAGCGGCAAGGTCGATATGCCCCAGCTGAAACAACAAGTGATAGAGGCCTGCACGCCGCAGGAGTGAGGAGATACCGGAAATGTTCGTCGTTATCGTCAAGGCCCACGTCAAGCCCGACATGGTCGAAACCTACGAATCCACCTTCAAGGCGCTTCGCGAGAAAGTCCTGGCGAACGAGCCTGGGGTAACCTTCTACGAGCTGTCGCGCGTGCCGGACTCGCCCGGCGAATACCGCATGGTCGAAGCCTATGCCGACGCGCAGGTGCAGGAAGAGCACTTCGCTAAGGATTATTACATCGAAGCCGGTCCCGCCATCATCGACTGCCTCGTCGACGGCAGTTTCGAGATGGAAGTCGTCGAGACGATCTGACCGGCAATGGCGCGGATCACCGAACCCAAGGAACTGGCCTGGGATAGCGAGGCCGATCCCGGCATCCTTCCGGATATCGAGCCTTGCGTCCCTGCATTGCTAGCGCTGTTTCGCGGCGAATATGCGGATCGCGAACTGCTGGTTCACGACGATAAGCGTTTCACCTACCGGGAGATCGAAGAAGCCTCGGCCCGGCTGGCCTGCCAGCTGATCGATGCCGGGGTCGCCAAGGGCACGCATGTCGGCCTGCTGCTGCCCGATGACGAGCGGTTTCTGACAAGCTGGCTCGCGTTGACGCGGATCGGCGGCGTTGCGGTGGCACTGTCGACGCTGGTGACGCCTGCGGAATTGCAGCGTCTCACAAGTCATGCCGATCTGCAGCTGATAGTCGCCGCTCCCGGCCTTCTTGGACACGATTATGCCGCCAAAGCCGAAGAGGCGTTTCCAGGGATCGCCGGGCAAGAGGCCCCGTATCACCTGCCGGATGTGCCGATGCTGCGGGCGATGTGGTTCTGGGGCGAGGCACCGGGCTGGGCTAGAAGCATAGCCTTCGAGGGCTTCGAACCTGCGGACCGCGACTTGCTCGCGGAAGCAGAAAGCCTAGTAAAAGCCAGCGATCCGGCAGGCATCATCTACACATCGGGCTCCACGGCCGAGCCCAAGGGCGTGATTCACTCGCAGGGAAATCTGGTTCGCCAGGGCATGAAACTTGCCGTCAATTTCGGCTATCGCGGTGATGAGAAGGTGTTTTCCACCCTGCCCTTCTTCTGGGTTGGCGGACTGGCGACGACAATGCTGTGCGCGATGGCCGTTGGCGGCACGATCGTCGGCAGCGAGAAGAAAGGCACCGCGCTCGTCGACATGCTCGAACGCGAGCGAGTTACCGCCGTTGTCAGCTGGCCGCATATTCTGCGCGGCATCGCCGAAGATCCGACATTTGCTGAGCGCGACTGGTCGGCGATGCGAAATGGCCTGCTTTACGAGGCGCTGCCGGAAGACAGCTGCGCGCGCGATCCCGCACTGATGCCGACACCGCTCGGCATGACAGAGACGGTCGGCCCCTATACCCGCCACCAGCGCCGCCTGCCTGAGGAGTTTCGAGGCTCGCTTGGACCGCTGATGCCGGGGATCGAGGGACGGCTGACTGATCCCGACACAGGCGAAGTCCTCGCCACCTGGCTGGATGGCGACACGCAGGCCGATTCCGCCGGCCAGATCGGCGTCATGGAACTGAGGGCCGACATCATGATGCTCGGCATGGTCAAGCGCGAGCGTTCGCGCGTGTTCACCGCTGACGGCTGGTACCATTCGGGTGACTTGTGTTCTTTCCGCCAGGGCTACCTCTATTTCCACGGACGCGCAGACGACCTGATCAAGGCCTCAGGCGCCAATGTATCGCCCGCCGAGGTCGAACAGGCGATCCGGGGCATGGAAGGCGTCGCTTCGGCGATTGCGCTGGGCGTGCCCGACGAAGAGCGAGGCTCGGTGGTAGGAGCGGTGGTAATGCCCGAGGCTGGCGCAAATCTCTCTGCCGTAGCGGTCCGCGCGGAATGCACGCGGCTGCTCTCGAGCTACAAGCGTCCGCGCGCGGTGCTAATCATGGAGGCCGCCGACGTACCCATGCTGCCCAGCCGCAAGATCGACCGCCTGGCGCTGGTGCGGATGCTGGGGGAGGAATTGCGGCAGTAGGCCGCGCCGAAGTCCTTTGCCCTCGGCTGACAGCTATCGGCACGTTTCCATGTCCGAGCGAACGGCTAAAAGGGGGTGGCGTTGTCTTAGCCCCCCAGAACTGTGCCAGAGTGTTTTTGAGGTAGGAACGTGAGATGGCACGCAAACGACATAGATGATGAGTATGACGGACTCCGTCTCCGCCACCAGACCGCTACGAAACTTTTCTCCTCACTGCCCGGCGGCCACCCAGAACCCGTTCGATTGCGCCAGTTTCATCAGCCCAAACGGTCTTGTCAGAGCAAGTGCACCTGATTGAAAATTAGGTTGGTGAGGGTAGGGCGGCAGCATGCCTCGTCCCAAGAAGCCAGCCAGCCCATTCCGCTACTTCAACTCGTCGCCCGGGATTAAGGTGCGCCCCAGCTCCGGCACTTCCATCGGGGACACGCACGCGCATGTCTCCGTTGCCGGCATCGACAGCGACCATTTTCCTACATCGCCATGCCAAGCTATATTCCCGCCGGCTCTTTCTCACCGTCCGTCATCGCCCTCTGCCGCCGCCAAGGCAGCCCTGCGCGCGCCACGCATCGCGGACAGATCGCGTCCCTAAAAGATGCAATCTGTCACCCTGATGCGGCTTTATCTCGTAATTCCATAGGGTTGACCCGGGTGACACATGGGTGACACCTGTCACCCCCGTCGCTTCGCGTGGCCCCTGAAATCAGGGACACGGTGACGCCGCGCGAGATCGGGCTCCACGCTTGGCCATATTCCCCAGTCACGGCCGTCTCGTCGCATCATCCGCCGCGACGAGACGGTGCCGTCGAACGGCATTGCGCTGCCCGACGTGTTCGCCAGCTGGACGTGCACGCTCAGTTCCCGTGCGCGAGTTCCTCGCCCTTGGCAGCGAGCAGCGGGAGAATCTTGCTGTCAGCCAGCACGGTGCAGAAATACTCGTTGAGCTGCTTGATCTTGCCGCCATCGAAGGTGAACAGGAAGATGTACTGGTTACAGTAGTCTTCGCCGTTCGAAAGCACGGCATTGCCCTCCCATTCGATCATTACCGAATCCCCTTCGGCAAGGACGCGGTGAATTTCCGGGCGGAACCCGGACGGTACGACGTCGTTGAAGGCCTCGACGGTGGCCAGCATCGTCTCGCGGTCACGCCGGCCCGAAACGCCTGCGAACCCCATGGTATTGGTGAAGGCGTCCTCGGTCAGGCATTCGCCCTGCCCCGCAGCATCGCCCACGCACATGGCATTGAGGAATTTCAGGGCCACCTGCTTGTTCGCTTCGCTCATGCAACATTCTCCAATCCCGGTTTCTCCTGCTCGCCACCATACATCAATGCGGATAGGCTGCCAGCTTGAGAGGAGAGCTTATGACAAGCATGGAAGGCAAGGTGGTGCTGGTGACGGGCGGCGGGCAGGGTCTGGGCTATGACATCGCCCGTGCCTTCGCCGATGAGGGCGCGAAACTGGTACTGACCGGGCGCGTTCAGGAAAAGCTCGACGCCAGGGCTGACGAATTGCGCGCGCAGGGGAAAGAGGCTCTTGCGATCGCCGGCGACGTCAGTTTTCGGGAAACCGCCGAGGATGCGGTTGCGAAGACGCTGGAGGTATTCGGGCGGCTCGATGTCCTGGTCAACAATGCCCAGACCCTGAGCTTGCCGGTGCCACTGGTTGAACAGGATGATGCGCTGCTCGAAGGCATCATCCGCTCGGGCCTTTTCGGGACGATCTATTTCATGCAGGCGGCACACCCGGCGCTGAGCAAGCAGGGCGGCGCGGTGATCAACCTCGGGTCTGGACAGGGCTTCGTCGGAGGTTGGGGCACCGCGTCCTATGCCGCGGCCAAGGAAGGGATAAGGGCGCTGTCCAAGGTCGCGGCGCGCGAGTGGGGCAAGGACGGCATTCGCGTCAACACGATCTGCCCCGGTGCCTGGAGCGAGAGCATGGAAGCCTGGGCCAAGGACCGACCGGAAGAGATCGAGGCGTTCATGGCGCAATCGCCGCTCGGACGTTTCGCTGATGGTTACAAGGACGTCGGCCGGCTTGCCGTGTTCCTTGCCAGCGAGGACTGCTTCATGACCGGCCAGACCTTCCACATAGATGGCGGCCAGCTGATGCCCTGAGCCCGGTTCAGGCGGACGGCCTGTCCCCCTTGAAGGTGATGCGCCGAAGCTTCCTGGGCCCGGTAAAGTCCGCAACACCGCGGTGCTGCACGACACGTTCCTCCCACACCGCGATGGTGCCGAGCCGCCACGGCCGCCGTACATGGTATTCCGGCGTGTTGATGTGGTTGAACAGCATCTGCAGCAGGTTCTCGCTCTCTGCCAGACTCATGCCGACGATGCGTTCCGAGTAATTGGCGTTGACGAACAGCATCTTACGCCCGGTGACCTTGTCGGTGATGACCGCCGGGTGCACGGCGCTCAGCTTTTCGCGCAGGAACGGCAGCCTTGCCGTGCCGTGCTGTACTTCCACCTCATCAAGCAGGCGCTGATAATGTGACGATAGCCCCTCCCAGGCCGCATACATACTCGCGAACATGGTCTCGCCGCCGACTTCGGGCAGCTCGAAAGGCGTCAGCATCGCGGCCTGCGGTGGATTCTCAAGGGCCGTGCCATCGGTGTGAAAGTAATTGATCCGCGCATCCTTCATCGGAACGATGTCGGAATCGATGAAGGGGGTTTCGGGCGTATCGGCATCCATCGACAGCGGATATCCATCCTCCGGCTCGCCGAACAACCGGCTGAACGCCATGAACTCTCCCGGCGTTACGGTGTGGTCGTAGTCGAAATAGAGCACACCGTGCTCGTGGAGCGCGCGCTGCAATTCACCAGCCACTTCCGGATCGGTTTCATCAATCGGCACGCCATGCACCACCGCACCGCAGTGAACGGCGACCCGTTCGAATTCGATCTTCGACTTCACCTGGCTGGCGCTCATTGTGCTGTCTCCCTTGCATAGCTTTCCACGGTCGTTCCCTTGAAGAAATCCGGATTCACACCCGCGAAGAATTCATACGGGAAATCGAACAGGAAGTGCCGGAAATCCTCCCGGCTCATCTGTCCGTTCTCGACCAGCTCGTAGGCTTCGGGTAAAATACCGCGCATGTCCGGTACGTCCCAGTGGCCCATGTCGGAACCGAGCAGTGCGCGCAGTTGCACGCCGCCCGGGTTGACCTCCCCGTTGAAGGCCCAGGCCGCCGAGGGATCATCCGCCTCGCAGCCGAAATAGAAGCGGTCGACGAACAACGCCTCGATATCCTCGACGGATTCGATCTCGCAGGCGGCAAAATCGTCGGGCGGGATCGCCATGCCAAGCTGCATCTGGATGGCGTGCGGCATGTCTTCGAGATGGCCTCTCAAGGCCGCGTCGCCATGTTCGTCGAGCAGCCGCAGGAATTCGTCGGCACTGGCGCGGGCACCTTCCAGCAACTCCTCGATCGCCTTGCGGTTGCGCTTTTCCCAGCGGTGGACGAGCTCGGAATAGAGAGTTGTCGCCCAGCCCGCACCGCATTCGAGGAACTGAAACTTGAGGCTCGGGAAACGCCGAGTAACACCGCCCAGGAACAGCGACCGGCACAGCACTTCGCCAGCGTCGGCGAAGCAGCCGGTCTGGTTGAAGATGTAGTTGGTCGGCGAGCGTCGCCAGCCGACGGCAGCGTTGCCACCATGCGAGACCAGTGGGACCTTGAGTTCCTCGCAGCGCTTCCAGAACGGGTCGTAGTCATGCTCGCTGTCGATGCCGAGCGAATCGATACGGAACACCGACTTGTAGAGCTCAGGATGATCCTTGTGGATGGCGCGGATCGGCCGTGCCACCGATCCGAACATCGCGACCTTCAGGCCGAGTTCGCCGATCGCGAAATCGAGCTCGGCGATGGCCTCGTCCGGGTTCATCATCGGGATCGCGGCAGACGGCGTCATCCTCTCGCTGACGTGTTTGTAGGCTCCGGCATTGATGACGTTCATCGCCCTGCAGATCACCTGCCTGAGCTCGGCCTCCTCGATATGCGGGAAGATCAGTGCGGAACTGGGATAAAGCACGGCGAAGTCGATGCCGATTTCCTCCAGCCGCTCGGCCCTGAGCTTGGGGATCAGCGCGGTAGCTCGGTCAAGCGCGTGGGCATGCGGCGGCCCCCAGCCCGGGACCGGCGTCCAGTTTGCCTGCCGCTCCTCGGGCGTTTCCTTCGCCCAAGTGCCCGCACCAAAGGCCTGTCCGATCGGCGAGGTATAACTGAGCAGGTAGGATCGCAGGTCGTTGGGCGCCGCGATCCGCTCGCGCATCTCGGCACCTGCAATGTCGCCCACCGTCTCGATCAGCTGGTCGCGCAAGACCGGCATGAATTCGGTGTAATGGCTGTCCGAATCGATCACCGGGTGGCCGATTTCCCTGCGGATCGCCAGTGGATCGTAGCTCATCGCCGTCGCTCCTCCGCTCTGGCTGCGCGGTTGCGCCGAACCGTGCGTCCAGGCCGAGCGCCGAGATCCTCGCCGTTCGCAAGAACCTGCTCACCGGCGACGTAAGTCGCGACATAGCCCTTGGCTTTCTGCACCATCCGCCTGCCGTTCCCGGGAAGGTCCTGGACGAATTCAGGCACGCCCATGCGGATTTCCGCCATGTCGATCAGGTTGATGTCGGCACGCATGCCTGCGGCGAGAACGCCGCGGTCGTACATACCGAAAGCACGCGCCGTATCGGCGGCCAGCACCTTGACGGCTTCCTCGACCGGCAGCTTCGGCCCACGCGTGCGGTCGCGCACCCATTGCGTCATCACCGTGGTCGGTGACGTGACGTCGCACAGCCCGAGGCAATGCGCGCCGCCGTCGCCAAGCCCGACCACGGTCGCCGGATGGCGGATCATGTCATAGACCGTCGAGGCATCGCCGCTCGCGTAGTTGGCGACGACGGCCAGGAACATCGCATCGCCCTTTCCCGCCGTCATCAGGTCGTAGAAAATGTCGATCGACGAACCGCCCCTGCGTGCCGCCTCGGCACCGAGGCTGTCCTCAACGCTGGGCTCGTAATTCGGCGGGTCGGACATTGGATACATCGTGTCGAAGAACCATGCCCGTTCGGCGAGCAGCTGGTGCGCTTCGGCGAGTACGCCGGCACGAACCTCTGGATCGCGCAGCCGTGCGGCGCGCTCGGCGGTGGTCCCTGCCCCTTCCGTAGCGGCAAAAGCGGGTAGCTTCTCCAGCGGATTGCGGCCCGCAAGCGACATGATCGCATTCAGCGGGCGCGGCAGGATTTGCGGAAGCAGCCGGGCGCCTTCGGCATTGGCCGCGTCGATCATGTCCATGATCTTTCGCCAGCGGTCTGGATCCTGGTGATCCTGCACCACCGGGAAGGTGATACGCAGGTTTCCGGCGAGGCTCATCCGGCGCAGGAGATCGGTCTCCGCCTCCCAAGGCGACCATTCCTCGGGCCCGTAATAGCTTGCCGGGCTGGTCTGGATGATGCCGTCACGCGCGCCGACCGACCTGGAAATCGCGAGCAGTTCCTCGTCCGAAGCCTTGGTTCCGGGAACGAAGGCATCCTTCAGCATGTTGCGGTTGGATGAGCAGCCGAGCGCGCCCGCCTCGATCGCTTCGCCCAGCGTCGCCGCGATGGCCTCGATTTCTTCGGGCGTGGCCTCTCCTTCGATGCCGCGTTCGCCCATCAGGTAGGTGCGCACCGCGCCGTGCGGCGCCAGCACACCGACGTCGATCGCGCGCGGGGTGGCGTCGAGGCAATCGAGATATTCGGCGAATGTCTCCCACCCCCAGGGCACCCCGGCTTTCAGGGTTTCCATCGGGATGTCCTCAATCTTGTGCATCAATTCGAGCAGCATGTCGTGCTGGTCGGGGCGCGCGGGTGCGAAACCGAGGCCGCAGTTGCCCATCACCGCCGTCGTCGCACCGTGCCAGGAGCTCGGCGTCATCAGCGGGTCCCAGTAGACCTGCCCATCGTAATGTGTGTGGGTGTCGACCCAGCCCGGCGTCACCAGCAGCCCTTCGGCATCGACCAAGGTGGCGCCCGGACTATCGATCCGGCCGACGTCCGCGATCTTGCCGTCCTTCACCAGCACGTCTGCAGTGACAGGAGCGGAGCCTGTTCCGTCGACGACCGTTCCCCCGCGAATCAGCGTCGTTTCGCCCATCGGCCTTTTCCTTCCCATGTCTGTTCTTGCTTTTTCCCGGCCAGCCTATCGCGTTTGAGCGCATGGTGCACGCAAAACCGAACGCTTGATACATGGCCCGGTTGGAGTAGGCTGGCGGCATGAAAATGGACATCCAGTCAGTGAAGGACATCGTCTCCGAAGAGGAGTGGGCGCTGCGCAAGAACCTCGCTGCGGCCTACAATGCCGCCGCGCTGTTGCGGATGACCGACCACATCTACACGCACTTCTCTGCCCGGGTTCCCGGAACCGAAGACGAGTTCCTGATCAATCCCTATGGACTTATGTTCGACGAAATCACCGCGTCGAGTCTCGTCAAGATCAACGGCGATGGCGAGGTGCTGCTCGACATGACCGGACTCGGCATCAATCACGCCGGGTTCATTATCCATGGTGCGATCCACCGCCACCGGCAAGACGCACATTGCGTGATGCACACTCATACCGCCGCCGGAATCGGCGTCTCCGCGCAGGAACACGGGCTGCTGATGATCTCGCAGCACGCCATGCGGTTTCACGATGGGCTGGCCTATCACGACTATCACGGCAGTGTGCTCGACGCCTTCGAACAGCCCCTGCTGCTAGAAAGCCTTGGCGACAAACATGCGATGATCCTGCGAAATCACGGCTTGCTGGCCTGCGGGAGGGACGTGCCCGACGCCTTCGACACCCTCTATTACCTCGAGCGCGCCTGCCAGGCACAAATCGCGGCGATGGCGGGCGGGGCAAAGCTGATCGTTCCGCCAGAGGATGTGCAGCGGCGCACCGCCGCCCAGTTCGCGAGGCCCAACCGGGTTTCGCGGTTCAAGCACTGGCCTCCGATCCTGCGGATGGTAGAGCGGGCCAATCCCGCCTGCTTCACCTGAAGGCGGAGCGGATGGCCGGGCAGGAATACGACTACATAGTCGTCGGAGCGGGTTCCGGGGGATGCACGGTGGCGGGACGGCTGGCGGAAGCCGGGCACAGCGTGCTGCTGCTCGAAGCTGGCCCTACCGACCGCTCTCCGATCATATCGGTGCCCGGCCTGGGTGCCTTCGGCTCGGCCTCGTCGCGCTTTAACTGGCAATACGAGACCGAACCACAGAAACGCATGGCGGGCAGGCGCCTCTATCTCGCCTCCGGCCTCGGCCTTGGCGGCGGCAGTTCGATCAACGGCATGGTCTATTCACGCGGCTTCCGGCAGGATTGGGACGCGTGGGCAGAGGCTGGCTGCGACGGCTGGGGCTATGACGACGTGCTGCCATGGTTCCGCAGGAGCGAGACCAACTGGCGCGGAGAAGGGCCTGTGCACGGCGGCGATGGCCCGCTGCAAGTCGCGGCGGGCAGCTCGAAACTGCCGATTTGCGAGACGATCCTGGAAGCCGCCGACCAGGCCGGTTACCCGCGCTGCGACGATTTCAGCGCGCTGGAGGGCGAAGGCTTCGG
>CAYPFE010000060.1:0-10816 GCA_964409895.1 uncultured Novosphingobium sp. | reverse complement strand
TCAGGGCGAACGGTTTTGGAATAATCAGCCCAGCAGCGCCCTTAACCCCTGCTTCAGCAGCTTGCCCTGCGCATTGCGCGGCAGGCTGTCGACAAAGGTGACGCCCGCTGGAACCTTGTAGCTGGCGACATTCTCGCGGCACCAGGCGATGACTTCGGCTTCGGACGTGGATGCGGCATCCTCGCGGACCAGAAAGGCGTGGCCGACCTCGCCCTTGCGGGAGTCATCCACGCCGACCACAGCGCAATAGGCGATACCCGGAATCGCGCTCATCGCCACTTCCAGTTCGGCGGGATACACGTTGAAGCCGTTGGTAATGTACATGTCCTTCAGGCGGTCGGTGACGGTGAGATAGCCGTCCGCGTCGACATGGCCGACATCGCCGGTGTGCAGCCAGCCGTCAGAAGTGATCGCCGCGCGGGTGGCTTCGGGATCGTCGAGATATTCGCGCAGCATACGGTCCGTGCGCACGAGGATTTCGCCGGTTTCGCCGGGCGCGCAATCCCCGCCATCCGGCCCGGCAATGCGGACTTCGGCGTCGGGCGCAGGGCGTCCCGCCGTGTATGCCACGTTCTCAGGCGAATCGCCTGGACGGCTGAAGTTGGTCATCCCGCCGGATTCGGTGAGGCCGAAACCTGTCCCGACCTGTTCGACGCCGAGTTCAGCGATCAGCCGCGTCACCAGTTGCGGTGGGATTTTCGAACTGCCGGTGGCGATGAAGCGCAGGCTCGAAATGTCCCAGTCGCCGCGCTGCGGATGATCGAGCACGTCCTGCCATACGACAGGCGGCGCCGGCATGACGGTGACGCCCAGCCTCTCGATCGTATCGAGGATCGTAACCGGATCGGCGGCTTCCAGCCAGGTAACGCAGGCACCGGTTACCAACCCGTTGACCCAGCCACCCTTGTAGCCTCCGAAATGGGCGAAAGTGCCGATCGGGCACAAGCAATCCCCCTCACCGACGCGCGCGAAATTGACCATGCCATGCCCGCTCCTGACGCTGCTCGCATGGGTGAACATTGCGCCCTTGGGCCGCCCGGTGGTGCCTGAGGTGAACAGGATGTCGGAGATTGTTTTGCCGATCACGCCGGCCTCGCGGGCGCGCAACAAGGTATCGTCGAGGCCCGCACCCGATGCCAGAAATCCGTCCCAGCCCGTTTCCGCGTCAGATTGCGGCCCCAGTACGATAACCCGGAGCAGTTCCGGCAGGTTCGCTCCACGCAGCATCGCTGCGAAATCCAAGTCGCGATATTGTCCTGCGACAACAATCCGCTTCACTCCGGTCCGCGCCAGCATGTCCTCTGCCTCGGTGATCCGCAGCCTGGTGCCGAGTGGGACCAGCGTCCCGCCCGCACGCTGGGCTCCGACTGCGGCAACGACCCACTCGCGACTGTTGGGCGCCCACAGTCCGACGCGTTCGCCGGCCTGCATGCCGTCGGCGATCAAGGCCCGCGCGAAGCGGTCGGCCTCGATGTCGAGCCAGGCAAAGCTCGCAGCATCGCCTGCCAACGGTCTCAACGCCGTCTTGCCTCCCCATCTGCGCGCGGCATCGCGCAGCAGTCCCGGTATGGTATCGGCGCTCACGCCTTCTCGCGGTCCCAGGTGTCCGGAGTCACGCCTTCCTCGCGCAGCTGGAATTTTAGCACTCGACCCGATGCGTTCTTGGGCAGCTCGCTGCGGAATTCGACATAACGCGGCAGCGCAAAGCGCGGGATGCGCGGAGTGGCCCACTCGATGAGGTCGGCACCGGTAAGGTCCGAGCCTTCGCGCAGCACCACCGTCGCCTTGACGTCATCCTCCATGAATTCGGACGGCACCGCATGCAGAGCGGCTTCGGCGATGTCCGGATGCTGGTTTACGATCGTTTCCATCTCGAAGCTCGAGATGTTTTCCCCGCGCCTGCGAATCACGTCCTTGCTGCGGTCGACGAAGAAGAAGTTGCCGTCCTCGTCCTTGCGGCCGTTGTCGCCCATGTGATGCCACAGGTTGCGCCAGCTCTTGATCGTCGCCTCCGGATTGTTCCAGTAGCCCGAGAACATCACGTTCGGCTTCTTCGGCCTCACGACGATCTCACCCACTTCGCCGGTCGGCACTTCCTGGTCGTTCTCGTCGACGATGCGCACATCGAAGGTGTCGTTGACCCGCCCGCAGGAGCCGTCGGGCAGCACCTCGTCGTAGCGCGTGTTCAAGGCCTGACCGGCCTCGGTGCTGCCGTAGATCTTGCCCGAACACCAGGTAAGGCCGAACCGCTCCTTCCAGATTGAAGCGACATGGTCGTTCATCGGAATGCCGATCAAGGTGCGCAGCTGCCCCTTGCAGCGCAGCGCTTCCTTGGTGTCGGGCGCGTTCGCCACCATGAGCGCCATGGTGCCCAGGAGCACGACGAATGTCGCCTGCGTCCGTTCGATCTCCGGCCAGAGGTTGGAAAGTGAGAACTTGCGCGCGTAGGCGGCGGAGCTTCGCTGCTGCATCGTCAGGATCGCCATCGAGATGCCGGTGATGTGGAACAGCGGCATCGGCAGCCACACCATGTCTTCCGGCAGCCGTCCGATCGTCTCGCAATAGCGCCGGGCGCAGTCGCACATGTAATTGTGGCTGACCATGCAGCCCTTGGAGAGGCCGGTGGTGCCGGACGTGTAGAGCAGCATGGCGAGGTCGGCGGGCGCGATGTCCACGTCCGGCAGTTCGCCCGTGTCCAGCCGGTGCCTGTCCATCGGCGAGACCGGGACCGGCGATGCGCTCTCGCATGCCTTTCCGTTGTGCAGGATGTGCTGAAGCTCCGGCAGATCCGGCGCGACCTCGATCACGGCATCCAGCAAGTCGCGGTCACACACCACGATCTTTGCGGCCGAATCGCTGACCTGATGGCGCAGATATTCGTTTCGGTAGGCGGTGTTGATCGGCACCCAGACCGCGCCGAGCCGGTTGGTGGCATACCAAGCAATCACCGCTTCCGGGCAATTGTCGAACAGGCCGACTACGCGGTCGCCTTGTGCCACGCCGAGCGCATGGAGCCCTCTGGCAAAGCGCTGCACTTCCCTTTCCATCCGGGCATAGGAATATTCGTCGCCGGAAAATTCGAGATAAAGCCGGTCCGGCGCCTCGGCGACGGCGGCCTCGAATGTGGCGTTGATAGTGCTGGCCGGTTCCTCGCCTGCCATGATGGCTGCCTTACCCGCCCTTCGGCAGCATGCGGCGGCCGTTGAGGTACATCACCTCGGCGACCTGCTGCTCGCTGAGGCCGCCCAGCGCCTCCGTCGCAAAATCGCGGGGACGGGCGACACCTTCAGGGTGCGGATAGTCGGAGCCCATCAGGATCGGATCGGTATAGCCCAGTTCCTCGACGATCTTGCCCACGTCATCCTCTGGGTAGGCAACGGCGAAGCAATGCCGCTTGAACACGGCGCTGGGCCGCTCCTTCATCTGCCCGTGCGACCAGTAACCGGCGCGCGCCATGCCGCGCATCTTGTCCATCTTGTGGACAAAGCGCGGCACCCATTCCGCCCCGTTCTCGACGCTCACCATCCTCAGGTTCGGAAAGCGCTCGAAGAAATTGGCATAGATGAAGGATGACATCGTCATCATGATCGGAATTTCGCTGAAAGTGAACATCCATTGCCACGCGCTTTGCCCGCTGCGCCGGTTCTGCAGCGGCTCCTCGCCCCACTGGCGCACCAGCCCATGCAGGAAGCTCGCATCGCCAACGTGGTAGGAGATCAGCACGCCCGCCTCGTTGAGGATGTTCCACAGAGGATCGTAATAACTGTCCGCCGGCGGGCGGTTATCCATCCCCGGCCCGGTCGGCAGGGTGACGACGCGCGCGCCGTTGGCAATCAGCCACTTGGCCTCCTTAACCGCCCAGTCGAGGTCCCACAGCGACAGGATCGGCGTGGTGTAGAGGCGGTCCTGCGAGGCCAGCCCCCATTCCTCGACGAGCCACTGGTTGTAGGCATGGAGCACCGCATTGGCGCCTTCGTAGCCCTTCTCAGCGCCGCGCACGTGCAGCCAGCCGAAGGTCGAGATGATGAGGCCGACAAAGCACAGGCAGGCCTCGACCCCGAACTCGTCGAGCTTGGCGATCCGCGCATCGCGCTGGTACATGTTCGGCTCTATCGGGATGCGGACGTCGATCTCCTCGCCCGTCGCGATCGCCCGCAGCCATTCCTTGAGCTTGCCCGGCGGGAACACCACGCCGTCGGCGATCTCGGTGTTGTCGACCTTGTGCGAGCCGAGATAGAGCCCGTAATCGCCGTCCGGCCCATACTTCGACTTTACCAGCCAGTCCTCGTGGAACTGCTTCGGCGTGTACTGCGCCATGAAGTCGAAGTTCCGCTCCTGGATGTGGGAATCGGCATCGAAGATCGGGCCGGTGTAGGCGGGTGCGGTGCCGGGCTTCTTGGCGAGTGTGGCGGCCATGTTTCTCATCCTCTATGCCCTCTCCCCGCACGGGGAGAGGGACTCAGCATCGCCAGTTCAGCACATTTCCCGAGGCAAGGCCACCGGCTTCGTGGATTGCCGAAGCGCGCGGCATCGCCTATCGGGCGGAAAACTGGGGAGATGCATGCCGACGCCCAAGGACCGCCTGCCGCTCGGCATGCTCATCGCCTATGGCGTGCCCACGGCGGGTGCGTCCTACATCTCGTTCCTGCTGACGCTCTACATCTTCAAATACGCGACCGACGTGCTGCTGATCGCGCCCGCCGCGATGGGCCTGATCTTCGCGGTGGCGCGCATATGGGACGCGATTTCCGATCCGCTGGTGGGTTATCTTTCCGACCGCACCAGGACCCGCCTTGGCCGCCGCAGGCCCTGGCTGTTCGCTGCCGTACCCGCCTTCGCGCTGGTCCCGGTAATGATGTGGAGCCCGCCCGAGGGGCTGGGCGGCGTCTGGCTGATCGTGTGGATGACCGTCGGCATCCTGCTCTATGAGACGGTGCTGACAATCTTCTTCGTGCCGCACCTTGCGCTGGGCGGCGAACTCAGCATGGACCGGGACGAGCGCACCCGCGTCTTCGCCTTCCGCCAGGTGCCCTGGAGCCTAGGGTTCTTCGCCTGCGTCGGCGCGGTCTACCTCCTCACCACGGCGGACGACAAGCGCGAGATGGCGTTCTGGGTCTCGGGGCTTGGCGGCCTCGGAGCGGCGATGCTGATCTTGTTCGGCGCGGTGCGACTCAGGGAGCACGCTTCGCATATTGGCAGGGGTGGCGATTCACCGCTCAAGGCCTTTGCCGACATCATGCGCAACCCGCCGGCGCGCATGCTTCTGCTTGTCTTCCTGATCGAGAGCCTTGGTGTCGCCACGCTGGGTATCATCGCGCCCTACTTCATGCAGTACGTCGTGAAGGCGGAGAGCGCCTATTCGCTGATGCTGCTGTTCCACTTCGTGCCCTCGCTGCTGATGATCCCCTTCGGCGTGATGCTCGCCCGCCGCTACGGCAAGAAGAGCGTCTGGGGCGCCTCGATGGTGCTGGCTGGCGTTTCCTACGGCGCCAATTACTGGGCAGGCGAAGGCGACATCGCCTGGGTGATGTTCTGGGTGATGGGCACCGGCCTTGCCGTCGGCATCAGCGCGGTGGTCGGGCCTTCGCTCCAGGCTGACGTCATCGACTACGACGAATACCGCACCGGCGAGCGCAAGGAAGGCGCCTACTTCGCGCTGTGGAACTTCGTGAGGAAGGCGGCGAACGGCATCATGGGCGCGTTGGCGGGCGTGGCGCTGCAGTTCTCGGGCTTCGTGCCGAACGCCGAGCAGAGCGCGGATACGCAGCAATGGCTGAGCTTCCTCTACGCCGGCGTCCCTGGCCTCGCCATGCTGTTGGGTGCCTGGATGTTCTTCAGCTTGTTCCGCTTCGACGCGAAGGACCACCAGCGGATCAGGGTGGAGCTCGATGGGCGGGGGTGAGGAAACCGATGCCCGATCACCGTCACCCTGGGTCAAGCCCGGGGTGACGGTGATGGCATGATGTGGGCACCACAGACTTGATGTCGATCTGGCCTAGTTGGCGAATAGAAGGAAATTCCGACCGTCTACGGTTTTATGAAGGTGCGTAATACACGGACTGCTTGAGGGCGATCCTCAATCTTGATCAGCGACCAGATAGCCAAAATCTCATCACTCGGTGTTTCTGGGCAATAATCGAGAATGTCACCTCGCTTCGTGTTGAGGGCGGTGGCTAACCGATCCAACCAGCTCTCCGAAAGGGGACGTTTTCCATTTTCAAGTAGGCTTATCACGCCTTTGGCAGTGGAGAGTTTTTTTTGCCAATTGCTCTTGTGACAGGCCACGAAATTCGCGCCATTCCCTCAAATAGTGCGATGGCCGAGTAGTCGGCTCGTTCTCTTGGACAAGTTCAAAATTACCAAACATCAATTGCTGAGGAGAAACATCCAAAGCTCCAGCTATGGCTTCCACGGTATTGGTCCGAAGCGACTTGATCTGACCGGTTAGAAACTTCTGAAGCAAGCTGTCAGAAAGCCCAGCTTCGAGTGAGACCTTTCTCGCAGAGAGGCCCCTTTCTTGCAAAATCTGCGCAAGCCTGTCGCGCATGTCCGTACTCCAACTTGATCGCAAAACTCACCCCCCTCACACCCCCCAGATCGCCACCGGAATCGCTCCCATCCGCGGTATTCCCGTAATCGGATCGTGATCCTCGTCCGCAGCCATCAGTCGGTTGGTGTTGGTTCCCAGTTCCAGGAAGCGCTCATCCTCGTCAGGCTGGCCGCCGAAGGCCTGACTCATCGCGACAACGCCGCGTTTCATCGTCGCATCCGCCTCGACCACGGCGGGGACGGTGTCGTGGCGGGAGCGGATCGAGATGCTGGCACCGTCGGCGATGCCGAGGTCCGCCAGGTCGTCGGGGTGGACGTAGAGCGGGTTGGCACCCTTGCCGCGCGTCAGCATCTCGCTGGTCCGGCCGATGGAATTGAGGAAGTTGTTCACCCGGCGCGAAGTCAGCAGGAAGGGGAATTCGCCGTCCTTGCGCAAGCTCACGTAATCCTCGGCGCTGATTTCTGCGAGCTGATCCGCGATGTATTCCGCGCCCAGGTTCAGCCGGTCCTCGTTGCCCGCCTCGCGCGGCAGCACGCGCACGTCGATCTCGTCCCACAGCCTGCCGTTGGGATGCGCCTTGACCTCGTCCAATGGCACGCGGCTGGTCCGGCACATGTCTTCGAGCACTTCCTCGGTGGTCGGCGGATGGGCGTGGTCGATTTCCATGAACAGCGGCGCGTCTTCGCTGTGCGGCCCGGCGCGGAAGCTGGTCATCAGCTTCATGTCGATCCCCATGCGGCGGGCGAGCCCCAGAAAGAAATGCCAGTCCTCGATCACTTCGCTGCCCTCGGGCGGTGTCGCGATGCGCGGGGCGTATTGCGCCCAGGGCAGCGGCGTGCCGAGGCCGAAGCCGTAATATTTCAGCGCCTCGACCGAATGGCTGAAGCTGGGTGTCTCGAAACTCAGCATCGGCGCGATGACGTAATCGGCGAGCGCGGCGGTGGCCGACAGCTCGTTGTCGATGGCGACATGCAGGTCGAGCGCGGCAAGCGCTGCGCGGGTCTTCTTCTGGTCGGGAAAGCTCATCATCGGGTTGGCGCCGACATTGATGAGCACGCGCACGCGGCCCTCGCCCTCATAGAGGATTTCATCGGTAAGCCCTGCCGTGGGCATGCCAGCCGCCGACATGCCGAGATCGCGGCTCCGCATCCGCTCGCCATAGCCCCAGCCGGGGAACGGCGGGATCGGCTGGGCGCGCGGATTGTGCGCCGGAAGCATGACGTTGGGACGCGGCGCCTGTTCGCCCGCCCTTGGCCAGCGCCCGCAGATGGTGTTGAGGCACAGCGTCAGATATTCGGTGACCGAGCCCCTTGTGGCGAAGCTCGGGCCGGTGCCGGCGAGCGCGCAGCCGCGTTTCGCGCTGCCGAAGATGCGGGCGGCTTCACGGATGTCGTCCGCCGGAACGCCGGTGCGTTCTGCGGCATACTCGGGCGTGAAGGGGCGCACCATGTCAGACAGCGCGTCGAGCCCCTCGGCATTCTCCGCGATGAAGGCCTCGTCGGTCAGCCCAAGCTCGATCACGGTGCGGGTGATGGCGGCGAGCAGGGTGGGGTCCTCGCCGGGTCGGGGGCGCAGATGAAGTGCTGCGCGTTCGGCAGTCTCGGTGCGGCGCGGGTCGATGACGATCAGCTTCATGCCACGCGCATTGGCGTCCTTGAGCTTGCGCCCCGGGTTCTGGCCGAGGAGGCCGTGGCATTTGGAGATCACCGGGTTCATGCCGACGAGCATGTAGGTGTCGGAGGTCTCGAAGGTCTGCTCGCTCGCCTGCCAGCCGCCGTGGAGCGCCATGGCGATCGACTTGCCCGGCTGGTCGATCGCGCCCGGCGTGAAGAACATCGGGCTGCCAAGCCCTCTCAGCCAGGATCGCGCCGCCGGCATGGTGACCGGATAGGGCAGCGTGCCGGTGCCGAAATACATGGCGACCGAGCGCGGGCCGTGCTCTGCGACAATGGCCATGATACGCTCGGCGATCTCGTCCATCGCCTGTTCGGGGTGGATGCGGCTCCGGCTGCCGTCTGCTTCCCGCTTCAGGCTGTGCAGCAGCCGGTGCGGCGAGGTGTGCTGCTCGGCGAGCGCGCGGCCCTTGGGGCAGGTGTAGCCATTGTAGAGTTCGTTGGACGGATCGCCGCTGACCTTGACAGGCGTGCCGTCCTCAAGTTCGACCAGCAGCGGGCAAAAGGCGGTGCACAGCCGGCAGATGTTGGGGCGTGTTTCGGACATTGGCTACCCCTTTCAGCTTTGCACGTGGCTGTCCTGATGCTGCATCTGGCTCTTGAGCGCCTCGATACGCATCAGCGAGTGCCGTGTCGGTTCGCCGATGCCTTCGGGAACCAACGGAACCGGCTGGCCGCGCCGGGCCAGTTCCTCCTCCATGCGGGCGACGAGCGCATGGCGCGTCTCGCGGTCGGGGAGCGGCACCGTGCCGTCGGGCGAAGTCAGCGGGAAGATCGGCATGGCGCGCTCGACCTTGAGGAATGTGCCGTCCTTCCGGACACTGGCCTCCCCGACAAAGACCTCGCGTCCCAGAAAGGACAGCGTCGCCTTGCCCTCGCGCCACGGCGCGGAAGCGGGGACCTGCATCCAGAAGCCCTCGTCCTTGGGCTGGATGTCCTGGACTCTCAAGGGCAGCGGGAAACCGTCATTGTCGCACAGGGTCAGGTGCCCCGGAGAGCCGCGTTGCATGGGCTCGTTGACCACCTCGCGCCATGGCAGCAGCGGCCATTCCGGCGGCTTGCTCATCCTGCCGGGAGGTGCCGGGTCCGACGGCGGGAACACGGTGCCTTCGGGCGCATTCCAGACCTGCGGTTGGTCATGGTGAGCGGCCTCGCGGTTGGGCCACCAGCGCACCACCGCGGGGTGGACGGCGATATACATCCGGGTCCAGTAGAAGATCGAGCGCCGCATCGCTTCCCAGGCCCCGCCGGGCGGCAGCATATGCGCGGTCTCGGCGACATAACGGTCGAGATTGGCCTGCATGTCGGCGTCTTTCACCGCGCCATATCCGGCGATCGAGACGACCGGCTCGTCCGGCCCGCGTTCGATCAGCATGCCGACTTTCGGATTGCGCCGCGCCCGCTCGGCCTTGGCAGGATAGGCAAGCCCGGTGCCGATATCGAGCGAGGCCTCGTCGTCGGTCGGGAAGTAATAGGTCGGCGTGTCGATCGGCACGCCCTTGCCCGTCACTGTCGCATATTCGGCGACCAGCCCGGAGCGGATCAGCCAGGCGACGTCTTCCGGCAGCTCATCGATGAAACTCATGGCGCTTGTCCTCTCCCGTGCCATGCCAGAATGCGCGGCTGCTTTAGTCTAGGCAAGAGCGGATCGGCTGGCCATAGGTGAGCGGGAGCAGATGACCACATACATGATGACCAGCCAGGCGCCATTCGATCCAACCGCACTCGTCGACCCGGAGACCGGCCAGCCCGTCGACGGCGCGCCACTGGGCGCGGTGCTGAGCGCGCATGCCGCGATCACGCCCGATGCCCCGGCGGTGAGTTTCGGGGAGACCACCGTGAGCTTCGCCGAGCTTGACCGGCTCGCCAACCAGCGTGCGCGCCAGCTGGCGGAAATGGGCATCGGGCAGGACGACCGCGTGATCGTATCGATGCCTAACAGCCTGGAATTCGTCGAATGTACTTTCGCGGTGTGGAAACTTGGGGCGGCAGTCTGCCCGGTCTCGCACCGGCTGAACGACGAGGAATTCGAGGACATCGCCCGACTTGCCGAGCCTGCAGCGGTCTTGAGCGACAGGGCGGGGCGCAACCTCGACGTGCCCCAGCTGCTGGTGGACGCACCGCCGAGTGCCGCATATTCCGCCGATCCGCTCCCGCTCGCATCCACCAAGCCCGGCCGCATCCTTGGCAGTGGCGGCAGTACCGGCAGGCCCAAGCTGATCGTCGATCCCTTCGCCTCGCGCTGGGGTCCGGAAAAGGCGGGCTACCGCCGGTGGCCGCGCGCGAAGCTCAGCGTAGCCAGCCCGTTCTACCATGCCGGGCCCAACGCCACCGTGTTCTTCGGCCTGTCGCAGGGTGCGCATGTCGTGGGGATGGAGAAATTCGACCCGCTGCAATGGCTGCGGGACGTCGAGCGCCATGGGCTCGACTATATCTACACCGTGCCGACGATCATGACGCGGATATCGAAACTCGACCGGTCGGTGGTCGAGAGAGTCGACCTGTCTTCGGTGCGTACCCTGCTGCATATGGCAGCGCCCTGCCCGGAACAGACGAAGCGCTGGTGGATCGACCTGCTGGGCCCGGAGCGGGT
>CAYPFE010000059.1:0-10826 GCA_964409895.1 uncultured Novosphingobium sp. | reverse complement strand
CAGAACGAAACGCAGACCTTCTGCGCCTCGTCGGGTTTGCAGCCCTGCCTGAGCGCTTCGGCGACGTCTTCCACGCCGAATTCGTGGGTGACGAGGCTGCCGATATCGAAACGGCCCGATTTCATCATCGCCTCTATCTCGGGAAAGGCGTCCTCGATGGGAATGTCGCCGCAGCCGCCGATCTTCCAGTTACCGTAGCACAGGGCCAGCAGGTCGATCGGCACCTTGTCGTGATGCACGCCGACCACCGCAAGCCGCGCGCCGCGCCCGGCCAGCTTTGCGAAATTCTCGATGGCGACGGGCAGGCCGATGGCGTCGAGATAGGCATCCGCGCCGCAGCGTTCGCCGAAGAAGGTCTGCTGCGTGCCGAATTCCGCACAGGCGCGCTCGACAAGGTCTTCCTCAGCCGGATTGCAGGTCAGCAGGCCGAATTTGCGCGCCTTCTCAAGCCGGAATTCCGAGAGGTCGACGACCATCACCTTGTCGCAGCCGTACCACTTGAGCATGATCGCCGCCGACATGCCGATGATGCCCGCGCCGAACACGACCGCCGTCTTGCCCGGCCCCGGCTCCAGCGTCAGCGCGCCGCGGGTGCCGACGACGAAGGGCTCGAACAGCACCGCCTCGCGCACCGGAATGGCGTTGTCGATCGGCAGCACCGAATAGCCGACCTCGCATTGCGGCACGCGGATATATTCGGAGAAGCCGCCGACCGTCGCCATGCGGTTCATGTCCCTGAGAGCCTGGCCCTGGTTGGGGAAGACATGGTCGCCGAGCGCGAGCCCGGTGACGTTCTTGCCGATCTCGACCACTTCGGAGAGCACCTCGTGGCCGAATTCGTGGTCCGCCCAGATCATGTGATCGTCGCCGCCATGGTTCCAGGCGTGGATGTCCGAACCGCACACTCCACAGGCGAGGTTCTTGAGGATCACGTCGTCATCGCCGCATTCGGGATAGGGCAGATCGACAACTTCCACCTTTCCGGGACCGCGATAGATCGCTGCCCTGTAGTCTTTCCTGTTCATGGCCTCTTCTCCTCACCTCACGTAATTTTCGGGCGAGACTAGCGCCAACGGACCGGCTGCGGCAAGATGAACCTGAAAGCAGAGAGGTTGGTCCATGTTGAATATCATCGGCGCAGCAATAAGCGGCCTTGTCGTCGGCGTGCTGGCGCGCTGGTTCTACCCCGGCGCGGTCGAGATCGGCTGGATCGCGACGATCCTGCTCGGGCTCGGCGGATCGCTGGTTGCAGGCCTGGTGACGACGCGCGGCGAAAAGGAATTCCAGCGCGCCGGCTGCCTTGCCTCGGTGCTGGGCGCGATGGCGCTGATCTTCATCGGCCACGCTCTGGGGGTCGGACAGGGCTGACGCAAAATGACGACGTCTCGCGAAGCCCTCGGGAAAACCTTCTCCGGCCCCATCCTCAAGCGCTCGCTGGTGGTCGCGCTGGTGGTCGGCACCATCCTCAACGCCATCAACCAGGGGCCGGAGATCGTGAGCGGCCAGCCCGTCGTGATCTGGAAGCTGGCGATGACGTTCTGCGTGCCGTTCTGCGTGGCGAGCTACGGGGCGTATTCGGCGCTGCGTAGCAGATAGCAAGCTTCAGTCGTCCTTGCCGCCAAAGTTGTACTCGTCGCGTTCGTGGATGATGTTGGCCCGGCCTACCAGCAGGTCATCGACCCTGCCGACCCGCTTCGGGTCCTTGCCTGTATAGGGCAATGAATGCAGCACGTAGCGCATGGCATTGAGGCGCGCGCGCTTCTTGTCATCGCTCTTGATAACGGTCCACGGTGAATCGGCGGTGTCGGTGTGGAAGAACATCGCTTCCTTGGCGCGGGTGTAATCGTCCCACTTGTCGAGCGAGGCGAGGTCGACCGGCGACAGCTTCCACTGCTTGAGCGGATGCACCTTGCGCTCCCTGAAGCGCCGGCGTTGCTCATGCCGGCTCACCGAGAACCAGAACTTGATGAGGTGGATGCCGCTCCTCACGAGGTTGCGCTCGAAATCGGGCGCCTGACGGAGGAACTCGGTGTATTCCTCGTCGCTGCAGAAGCCCATGACGCGTTCGACACCGGCACGATTGTACCAGCTGCGGTCGAACATCACGATTTCGCTGGTTGTCGGCAGGTGCTCGACATAACGCTGGAAGTACCACTGGCCACGCTCGACCTCGCTCGGTTTTTCGAGCGCGACAACGCGCGCGCCGCGGGGATTCAGATGTTCCATGAAGCGCTTGATGGTGCCGCCCTTGCCTGCCGCATCGCGACCTTCGAACAGGATCATCAGCCGCTGCTGGCTCTCCTTCATCCACGATTGCAGCTTCAGGAGCTCGGTCTGGAGAATGAATTTCTCGCGCTCGTAATCCTTGCGCAGCATCTTGTACTTGTAGGGATAACCTCCGTCGCGCCAGTCTTCGGCAAGCGCGTCGCTGGTCTTGCGCGGCCGGCCCGGCGGCTTGGGCAGGCCGAGCCAGGTGCGCATCAAGGCCGCATCATCGGGGGACGCGCCTGAAATGATCGCATCGACACCCTCATCGGTAGCCGGGTCCTTGCCTTCGGCGATCTCCCTTATTGCCTCGTGCTCGGATTCCTGCGCAGCATGGGTGCGTTCGTCGGCAAGGCCGTCCTCGAACGGATCGCTACCTTCATTCGCGCCCTTGCCCGGTCCGTTGCGTGCTGTCGCCATGGCTTCGAATCTCCTTGCATGCAGCCTGCGGGCAGCTCGATCGTCCGCTTGTGACACACTTCCCGTCAAGGTTGCGTAAATTGCCAGCGGGGACCGAGTCGCCCTGTTTCGCCAGAAGTCACCGCACGGCAATCAGCTGTCAAACGACCACGTCAAGTTTGCCCGAGTCGCAAGCAGTGGCGCTTGCAATGGAAGGAGCAAGTGCGCCTAACCCGCCCGCGCCAGGATATTGGCCGCCGTAGTGATCAGCCCGCCGTTCGCCGCCAATGTCAGCCCGGTAAGCCAGCGCCCTTCGTCCGATGCCAGGAAAGCGACGATGTCGGCGATGTCCTCCGGCTCGCCCAGCCGCCGCAGCGCCGTCCAGGGCGGGACCTGATCGGGCCAGCTCTGACCGGCGATCATTTCCGTGCGGGTGCAGCCGGGCGCGACCGAGTTGCAGGTGATGCCGCGCGGGCCCAGCTCCTGCGCCATCGAGCGCATGAAGCCCTCCGCCCCCGCCTTGCCTGCCGCGCCGATCGAGACGCCCGGCGCGCCATGGGTGCCCATACCGGAGCTGATGAAGATCACGCGGCCATGTTCGCTTTGCGTCAGCCGCGCGAATTCTGCGGTAGCGAGGATCGTCGAGACCATGTTGAGCGCGAGGCCCTGCTGGATGTCCGCGAACGTGAAATTCTCGATCAGCCCGCCCTTGCCGCCGCCGGCATTGCTGACGAGGATGTCGAGCTGTCCGTGCACATCGAAGGCCTGCCGGACGAGGTCGCAGGCGGTCTCGCCCTGGGTGACGTCGCCCATCACGTAATCGGCCGTGCCACCGGCATCGCGGATCTCGCCGGCCAGGCTCTCCAGCCTGTCGCGGTTCTCTCGCGCGTGCAGGACGACCTTCGCGCCGTCCTCAGCCAGCCGCCGGGCGATCGCCGCCCCGATCCCCCGCGACGATCCCGTCACATAGGCTACACGTCCATCCAGCCGCATCGAATCCTCCCTTGCTGTTCGCGATCCATGATTGACGGAGATTGCCACGCATTCCAACCAGTGAATTGAAACAGAAGTCAGGAGAGTCGGATGGAACGTCAACCCGAAGAGAGCCTCGCAGGCAAGGTCGCTATCATGACCGGGGCCAGCCGGGGCGTCGGCAAGGATGCCGCGCTGGCGCTGGCGCGAAGGGGGGCGAAGCTGGTGCTGGCGGCCCGCACGGTCGATCCGCATCCTGATCCCAGCCAGCCCGGCACGCTGGGCGAAACGCTTGCCGCAATCGAAGCAGCGGGCGGCGAAGGCATCGCGGTCGCCACCGACCTTGCGAAGGAGGAGGACCTCAAGGCGCTCGTCGACACAGCGGTCGAGCGCTTCGGCGGCGTCGACATCCTCGTCAACAACGCGGCTGCGACCGCGGGCGAATACTGGAACAAGACCTTCCTGGAATTGAGCCGCGAGGAATGGCTCTACCAGTTCGACGTCAATCTCCACGCGCCCTTCACGCTGATGCAGCTCTGCGTGCCGATCATGGAAGCGCGCGGCGGAGGACGGATCATCAACGTCACCTCCGGCAGCGGCGAAGTCTTCCGCCTGACCGAAGAACCGAAGCACGCCCGCAAGATCGGCGACAAGAACCTCGAGGTTCCGGGCTACTTCTGCGCCAAGCGCGCGCTCGACCGCATTGCCTCGATCGTTGCGCAAGACCTTGAAGAACGCGGCATCCATGTCATCGGCCTGATGCCGGGCTGGGTCGCGACGGAAATGGTGACTGCGCGGCTGGAAGCCGAAGTGGGCGACATTACCAAGCTTGAACACCGTCCGGTGGAGATGGCGGTGCCTTCAAGGATGATCGCCTACTTCTCGGCCTGCGCGGAGCCTTCGGAATACACGGGACGGCTGTTCTTCGCCGAGCGGGAACTGGCGGACATGGCGATCGAGCTGGATTGAGGGATGATGGAAAGGACATCCATGAAGAAGAGAATCCTCCTGGCCGGTCTATGCGCCCTGGCGCTTTCAATCTGGCCGGAGAGTTCCGCTGCTGAGGCCGATAACGGCCTGCCAACGATAGCGGATGCGCGGATGCTCTCCCCCTTCGGAGGCCGTGCGAATGTTTCGCCCAACGGCAAGCGCATCGTCTTCGTCGGCAAGACCTACGGCGACGCGTATGAGCTTGAGATTGCCACGGGAAAGCTCCGCAACCTCACGGCGGGTTTCCCGCACCAGGGCATAATGCGCATCCAGTACCTGCCCAGCGGCGATTTTCTCGTAACCGCGCCGCGCATTCTTGCAGGCGCCAATACCCGCGCGCATCTTGAAATGTGGGTGCTGGCCAAGGACCTCGAGCGCGGCTTGCAGCCCTTGGGCGAACAGGTATTCGAGGGGATCGCCAATTCCAAGCGGCGCAATCTCATTGCCTGGACAATGATCGAACCGGAAATGGCGCAAGGCGAAAACTGGCAGCTTGGTTTTGCCCGGCCCACCAAGCGCTATGTTGCCGAAGTGCGAGTGGTGGATGGGATGGCCTCGCTTGCGAACAAACGCGAGATCATGCCCGGCCTCCCCGAGCAATGCCGTTTCATCGAGCCGCAGGACTTCCGCGCAAACGACAGCGAACTGGTCTATTCCTGCATGGGATTCACTGCCGGGGGCGGCATCCTCATATCGGTCATGGGCAATAGCATCGCCGAAGACCGGAACGTCACCTATTACCGCAAGGAGGGTGAATACAACGAGGTCGAAGGAATCGCGCCGGACGGCTCATGGGCGGCGGTGGAATGCGGCAAGCAGGAAGCGAAGGGATTGCCGGAACTGGACATATGCCGGCTGGAACTCGAACACGGCGGCAGCATGACCCGCCTCGTTCGCGGCGTGGTGCCCGGTTCAACCAGCGATATCAGCAACCCGGTGGTTACACCCGACGGCAAATCGCTGATATTCCAGCGCTCCGACAGCGCCGCGCCCGATATCGGCGAGGGGTATGGCATCTATATCTTACCGCTCGGCCCCTAAATAACTGGAACTGGATCACCCATTGTCCATGCAACGAAGCAAAGAGGGCCCGGCGCGAACCGGGCCCTCCTTTGCGGCTGCCGTACAGGGATCAGCGGCGGCCGAGTGTGTTGCCAGGTTCGGTCGTGCTTACCGAGCCGTTGGGACCACGGATGATCGTGGTCGTGGTGTTGGTCTCGGGATCGTAGAGCGAGCCCGACATGCGGCTGGTCGCCCGGGGCGGCTGCATGTTGCGATGCCGGTCAAGCGTGTTGCCGTCCTCGACCGTACGCACTTCGCCGTTAGGGCCACGCACGATGGTCGTCGTCTTGCCTGTCTCCGGATTGTAGAGCGAGCCCGACATGCGGCTGGTCACCGGGCGCCTCGGGCCCATGTTGCCGCGCTGGCCAAGCGTGTTGCCCTTGTCGGTGGTCCGCACCTCGCCGTTGGGGCCACGAATGATGGTCGTGGTCTCGCCGGTCTCCGGATTGTAGAGCGAGCCCGACATCCGGCCGGTCACCGGGCGGCGCGGACCCATGTTGCCGCGCTGGCCAAGCGTGTTGCCATCCTCGACCGTGCTCGCCTCGCCGTTCGGACCGCGCACGATGGTCGTCGTGGTGTTGGTCTCCGGGTTGTAGAGCGAACCCGACATGCGGCTTTAGCCACGCTGCCAGCGGTTGGGCCGGCGCGGGCCGTTGCGCCGTTCGACCGACCGCGCATAGCCGTTCGGTCCCTGGACGGCGGTGGTGGCGTAGCCGGTTTCGGGATCGAACACCGAGCCGAAGATGCGGCTGGTGATGCGGCGCTGCATCATGTCTTCGAGGTGACCCATCCGGTTGCCATGCTCGACGCTGCGCGACTCGCCATGATGGCCGCGCATGATGGTGGTGGTTTGATTCGTCTCCGGATTGAAGATCGAGCCGCCATAGGGGTTGGCCTGCGCCGCAGTGGCGGCCAGGCATGCCGCGGCCAAGGCAAGGCCGGCCTTGAGGGCGCGCTTGCCCGCACTGCGATGGGTGACGTTGGTGGTGTCCTGCGTGTGAATTGCGGTTTTCATGTCAAACTCCTTTCCGCTGATGGCGCTGTTGTCGCGCGGAAAGGCCGCCGGGACAGTGGCGGTTGTCACGAAGCAGGTGTGAGATTTGTCACCCGGTGCTCGGCAGGTAGGACCTCAGGCGTCGTCCAGAACGGTGAAGGCGACTCGCCCTTCGAGCCGCCCCGCGCTCATTCGCCCAGCCGCTCCTTCCTGAGGCGACCGATGGTCTTCATTTCCAGGATCGAGGTCGGCGGGATGTCCCAGCTCGACAGGTCGCCGATCTCACCGATATGCGCGTCGATGTCCTCTGCCGTCGGCACGCTGCCCTTGGGCGCGATCCAGCCGTCCGCCACCGCGATGAAGGCGCGGCCGAAGCGGCCGCCGCCCGCCGAAAAACCCTCGCCATTCACTGAACAGGCATTGCTCGCCATCCACACCACCATTGGCACAACCTGCTCAGGGCCCGCGAGTTCGGGTGCGAGGCCTGCTTCCCTGAGCTGGTCGGTGAAGGTGGCCGGTACCACTTCGTTCCGGCCGAAGGGGGAGATCGGCAGGATGCAATTGACCTTGATGCCGAATTCCTCACACTCCAGCGACAGCGCGCGCGCAAGGCCGAGCATGGCGGCCTTCGCGGCTGCGTAGTTGGTGCCCTTGACGCGGCCGAAGCAGCCGGTCGACGAGCTCGTCAGCACGATCCGGCCATAGCCCTTCTTCTGCATGATTTCGTAGGCCGGCCTCGTGACGAAGACCGCACCGCGCAGATGCACGTCGAGCACGGGATCGAGCATTTCCGGAGTCATGTCCTCGTAGCTTTCATGCCGCCAAACCCCGGCGTTGTGGATCACCGCATCGACGGTGCCGAAAGCCTCGATCGCCTTGTCGACGATCGCCTGTCCGCCTTCCGGCGTTGCGACCGAATCCAGCGAGGCAACCGCCGTGCCGCCCGCAGCCTCGATCTCACGCACTACCTTTTCGGCAGTCGGTCCATCGGGCGTGCCGATCCCGCCGAGGTCGTTGACCACGACCTTCGCCCCGCGCTTTGCCAGGTCCAGCGCGTAAGCGCGTCCGAGGCTCTGCCCCGCGCCCGTCACGATCACCACCTGGCCATCGAATGAAATTGCCATCTGCCCTCTCCGATTCTCGTTTCGCGACATCCCTTAGCGCCAGTTCGCGGGAAATGTCATGGCGGTTTTGGCAGGGTGCCGCACAATCGGGTTCAGCGTGACGGGTTTCTGTGGGATGGAGTGTTGGGCGAATCGGGAGAGAAGAATGCAACGCCAGAACGAACTGGACCTAGCCGGCAAGGTCGCGATCATCACCGGGGCGAGCCGCGGCGTCGGCAAGCAAGCCGCGCTCGACATGGCGAAGCGGGGTGTGAAGCTGGTGCTGGCCGCACGGACCGTGGATCCGGACGAGGTGCTGCCCGGCACGCTGGGCGAGACGCTGGAAGAAATCGAGGCGCTGGGCTCCGAAGCGATCGCGGTGCAGACCGACCTGGCGAAGGAAGAAGACCTGAAGAACCTCGTCGACAAGGCCGTCGAGCGCTTCGGCGGTGTCGACATCCTCGTCAACAACGCGGCGGCGACAACGGGCGAGATGTGGACGCACGGCTTCCTCGGCCTGTCGCGCGAAGACTGGAAATACCAGTTCGAAGTCAACACCCATGCGCCCTACACACTGATGCAGCTCTGCGCGCCGATCATGGAGAAGCGCGGCGGCGGTCGGATCGTAAACGTCACCACCGGCTCGGGTGAGGTCTTCCGCATGGAGGAGGAACCCACAGCACTGGAAGCCAATGGCGAGTTCAGCCTGATCGTGCCCGGCTACTTCGCGTCCAAGCGCGCGCTCGACCGCCTCGGCAACGTTATCGCACCAGAGCTGGCGAGGAAGAACATCTGGGTGATCGGCATGCATCCTGGCCTCGTTTCGACAGAGCTGGTGGCGATCCGCGAGGAGCAGGCCGGACTCGCAACTGAAGGCGCGGTGCCGATGGAAGTCCCAAGCCGCATGATCGCCTATTTCGCGGCCTGCGAGGACCCGAAGGAATATACTGGAAGGCTGTTCTGGGCCGAGCGCGAACTGGCGGAGATGGGCATCGAGCTGGATTGAGGCGCGCGCCACTCCTCTCCCAGTGGGAGAGGATAGCGAAGCTTGCTCTGCAAGAAGCTAGCATAGCTTGGAGAGGGGCATGCGGAGCGGGCAGACCAGAACCCCCTCTCCAACTTCGGCTACGCGCTATGCGTCAAGCCTGCGTATCCTCTCCCCTGAAGGGGAGAGGAGTACACGGTTACAACAGCGCCCCGCCATCCACCGGGATCACCGCACCGGTGATCCAGCGCGCCTTTTCGGTGCACAGCAGCGAGATGGCGTCGGCGATGTCTTCCGGCATTGCGACGCGCTTCAGCACCTGGTCGGCGATGATCATTTCGCGGCCCTGCTCGGTCTCGGCATAGGGCAGGATAAGGTCATTGGCCGTGGTTGCCGGGCACACGGCGTTGACCCTGATCCAGCGCGGTCCGAACTCCACCGCCGCGCGCCGGGTCAGCGATTCGATCGCCGCCTTCATGATGCCGTAACCTGTCACCGGCCCGGTCACCCGCCGCGCGGTGAGCGATGAAACGAACACGACGCTGGCATGTTCGTTGAGCAGTGCCCCCAGTTCCTGCAGCAGGAAGAAGGGTGAGCGCAGGTTGACGTGGAAGATGTCGTCGAAATCGTCCTCGGTGCAGGTGGGAATTTCCGAGTTCGCCGGCATGATCGCCGCGTTCAGCACCAGCGCGTCCAGGCCATCGGGGCACATCGCCCTGACGTGCTCCGCGAGCACCCGCGCGCCGTCCTTCGCCGCGAGGTCAGCATTGGCGAGTTCGACGCTGCCTCCCTCCGCGCGAATTTCAGCCGCCAGTTCCTCGGCCCTGTCGCGGTTGACGACAAAATGGACGATCACGCGGTAGCCGTCCGCAGCCAGCTCCTTTGCCGTGGCCCGGCCAATACCGCGCGATGCTCCGGTTACAAGGGCAGTCCTCTTCTTCATGGCACTAGCAGGGCAGGCATCCAGCAGGGTTTCGGAACAATCGAGCGGCGCATCTACATGTCGGGATCGGCTCCCGCAACAAGGACCATGCGCAGGATCAGAGAGGTCACGCCCGGTTCCTCCTCGTCCGAGCAGTTGATCCGGATGAACCGGTAGCGGGCCGGATAGTCGGTGTCCCAATGCTCCAGCACCGGCCCGGGCTTGCAGGTTTCGACAGGCACGATGCGCTCGGCGAACATCATGCGCGTCGCCATGGTAGACATGCGCTGGTAGTCCACCACATTTTCGGACGTCGAAGGGGTTACGTCACCCAGGCGTCGGGACATGTCCCCGGTGGCGAGGCGATAGCTGGGACCGTCGTCATAGGTTAGGCGGATCGCGTCGGCATCGCTGGTGAGCGACGGCGCGACATCATAATTCGCCTCATGCGAAACCGCGCTCCACGGCAACGCCCTTTGCTGCGCCAGGACACCATAGGCGTTGACGGATTTCAGATCCGGATCGCGTTCGATGCTGTAGCCGGTGAATTCGCCGGCATCGTCGTAATCTTCCATGTGCACCAGACGGTCCAGCACCCACAGCTCTTCCTTTTCCGTTTTCAAATCGATCGCGACCAGAAAACTTTCCACGCGCAAGGCCTGATGGAGGCCGAGATTGTCGGTCGTTGTGCGGGTGACGAAGAGGTGAGCCTCGCTGAGCCCGAATGGCTCCTCGCGAATTTCGATGACATCGGGCGGAGTCGCCTGTGCGGACGGTGAAAAAACCGCGAACAGCGCGAGCGGAAGCGTGAACGCACGAAGAATGCGAAGCAAGGTCATGGTACCAGCACCGTGTCTTTCGCCTCCAGCAGCGTTTCGGGATAGTCGAGCGTGTAGTGCAGGCCCCGGCTTTCGTGGCGCTTGAGCGCGGAACGCACGATCAGTTCGGCGGTCTGCAGCAGGTTCCTGAGTTCGATGAGATCGGTGCCGACGCGGAAGTGGCGATAATATTCGGCGATTTCCTCGCGCAGCAGTTCGATGCGGTGCTGGGCGCGTTCGAGCCGCTTGGTGGTGCGCACGATGCCGACATAGTTCCACATGAAGCGGCGGATCTCGGTCCAGTTCTGCTTGATGA
>CAYPFE010000058.1:0-10837 GCA_964409895.1 uncultured Novosphingobium sp. | reverse complement strand
GGCAAGTACGGCGGCTTCCACGTGCCGGGCGAGAGCGGCAAGCCGCATGTCATCATTGTCGGGCCTGACGGCAAGCGCGTTGGCAACGAGGCCGGGGCCTATATGGAATTCGGCCAGCGCATGTATGCGCGCGGCGCGGTGCCGAGCTGGGCGATCCTCGAAAGCCGCTGCCTCAAGAATTACAGCTGGGGCCCGTTGCTTCCCGGCAAACCGAAAAAGCCGTGGATCGACAACGGCTATCTCACCGTTGCCGACACCATCGAGGAGCTGGCGCAGAAGATCGGTATCGATGTCGAGGGCTTCAAGGCGGAGATCGAGCGCTTCAATGGCTTTGCGGAAAGAGGCGTCGACGAGGACTTCCAGCGCGGCGCGAGCCATCACAACAAGCAGATGGGCGATCCCGGCCACAAGCCCAACGCGTCCCTCGGCAAGATCGAGAAGGGGCCGTTCTATGCGGTCAAGATCTGGCCGCTCGATGTCGGCACTTCGGGCGGGCTCGTCACCGACGAATACGCCCGGGTGCTGAAGGAAGACGGTTCGGTCATTCCCGGCCTCTATGCCTCGGGCAACATCACCGCACCGGTCGTCGGTCCCACTTACCCGGGAGCCGGCGCCAGCATCGGCGGCGGCATCGCCTTCGGCTATGTCGCCGCGCGCCACGCACTGGGCGCGAACTGACGCAGCCGATGGCGGCGCAGGACTATTCCCCGGCGGCCTACGATCCCTTTTCGCCGGCCGTCATGGCCAATCCGGTGCCGTTCTACGAGGAGCTCAGGGCCAAGCCGGAAGTCCATTTCATCGCAAAATACGACACCTGGGCCTTCTCGCGCTTCCAGGATATCGTCGATGTGCTGACGATCGGCGACAACGCCTTCATTGCCAGCGAATCGACGCTGCCGTCCGAGGAGATGCTGCTTGATCGGCACACGGGTACTGCGCAGGAGTTGCCGCTCGATCCATTGCCCGGCTTCGCACTGCTGGGCTCGCCACATTACGAAGCGCTGCGCCAGGCGCATATCAAGCCGTTGCAACCCAAGGCGGTGAAGTCTCTCGCGGGCTTCGTCGAGGGCCTTGCCAATGAACTGCTCGACGACCTGCTGCCGAGGAAGCGCTTCGATCTGACGCAGGACTATGGCGGGATCATCTCGGCCAGCGTGATCTGCAAGCTGTTCGGCATAGAGCTGACGCGCGCGCGTGAAGTGCTCGACATGGTCAATGCGATGAGCCGCACCGACGAGGCGAGCGGCGGCATCGATGTACCGATGATGATGGCGCGCTATGCGGCGATTATTGGCGAGTGCGTTACGCGGCGGCGCGCAGCCGGGGCAGACGGCGACAACATGCTTATCGATGGGCTGATTCACCTGGACCATTTCAGTCGCGCGCTCAGCGACGAGGAGGTCGCGGCTCAGCTCGTCTGCGTCTTCGTCGGCGGTACCGAGACCGCGCCCAAGATCGCTGCGCATGGTTTGATGGAACTTGCGAATACGCCGGACCAGCTGGCGGAGGTTCGCGCGGACCTTGCCAAGAACGTGCCCAGGGCTGTCGAGGAGATGATCCGCTTTTGCGCGCCTGCCCAATGGTTCAGCCGCACCGCGCATCGGGATGTCGAGGTTGCCGGGGCGAGGATCCGCAAGGGACAGCGCATCATCGTGCTGTTCGGTTCGGCCAAGTGGGACGAGGCGGAATTCGACGCGCCGCGGGAATTCCGCTGGAACCGGCCGATCAGGCGCGTGCTCTCCTTCGGCACCGGCCAGCACTATTGCTTTGGCATTCACCTCGCGCGGCTGGAACTCAAGATCATGGTCGAGACCTTCCTGCGCCGGGTGGGAAGCTATTCCTTCGATATGGGCAGCGCCATACGCTATCCCTCGAGCTTCCAGTGGGGCTGGAACAGCCTGCCTGTCGTCATCGGGGACTGACGCCAGCAAGGGGCCACCACATGCGCACCATCACACCGCAGGTCGAACGCATCGGCGACACCAGGAACGTGATCGGCGAGACGCCGGTGTGGTCGGTCGTCGAACAGGTGCTCTACTGGATCGATTGCGAGGACCCGCAACTGCAACGCTGGGACCCGGCGACGGACGAAATCCGGCGCTGGCCCATGCCGGAACGCATCGGCGGCTTCGCGCTCAAGGAAGGCAGCGGCATGCTGGTTGTGCTGGCGGGCGGCCTCTACGATTTCGATCTGGAAACAGGCAACCTGACGCTGCGGGTGAAGTCGCCGCTGGAGGCCCCGCTGGCGCTTCACGAAGCGGCCTGCGACCCCACCGGCCGCTTCTGGGTCGGTTCGATGAACCAGACGGTGGGTGCGGGCAATGCTCATCCCGGCGGCGCCTGCCTGTTCCGGCTCGACGGCGATCGGCTGGTCAAGGTGATAGACGGCTATTCCTGCGCCAACGGCCTTGCCTTCTCGCCCGACGGACGCACGCTCTACATCTCCGATTCCACGTCCCAGCGCTGCGATCGCTACCCGCTCGATCCGGCAACCGGCGAGCTGGGCGAGCGCGAGACCTTCATAACGCTCGAACCCGATCAGGGCTTCGTCGACGGGGCGGCGGTCGATATCGAAGGCGCCTACTGGTGCCCGCTAGTCTACACCGCCCGCCTGCGCCGCACTCTACCGGACGGCACCCCGGACCTCGAAGTGATGCTGCCATTCAACAACCCGACGATGGTTGCCTTCGGCGGCGAGGACATGAAGACGGTGTTCGTCACCTCGACCTCGCAGTCGGTGGGCACGCCGATCACAGATCTGGATGGCGGGCTCTACCGTTTCCGCACCGACTTCACCGGAAGGCCCGCGAACCTGTTTCGGGAGTGAGGTGGCTCGATCAAGTTCCAGACCGGACTGCGTCCGCTTTCGGGTGCAGTCCTTGGAAGTTGGAATGACGCAAATGGGGTGGCTTCTGGACCGTCCGCTCTCAGGCTCGGAGGAAGAAAAGCTGACGTTGATTGGCAATTTTGGGATCGTCCGCTTTAAGGTGCGAAGCAGGGGGAAGTTGATGTTAGGCAGGGGGCAGGAATTGTGCCAAAACGAGCCTTGCCCAAACTGCAGCTTGAGCGAAGCGCTATGCGCAATAACCCACAGGCTGAGGGGGAATGTCACCTTTATTGTTCCCCAACGCCGCTCTCTAATGGCGATTTAGAGCGGTGGGTGTGCATTTCCCCTCACTTGCGGGCAAGGCCATAGCGCCCGTTTTCAACGACAATGATGGCGAGCGACAAAAGCCAGCACGCCTTGGTTGAGTGATCCCGCAGGCGAAAGCCATGACAGGATAAGGCAGAAGGTCCGCAAAGGGGTGGGCTGCGACCAGTGAAATGCCGCCCCTTCTGCCATGCCAATCGCTGGCACGATAACGTGGTAAACCAAATCTAAAGACCGTAGCGCTATGCCAAACCCACTATGGGACGTTATCTTGCAGGTTGCCTGATCAGTTTCCTGGTGCTGTCTGCGCCGGTGATGGCGCGTTCAACACTTGAATTAGACGATGCGAACGGGGGTAGTTCGGAATTGCAGCCAGTTCTGCAATGCGTCCCCTATGCGCGGCGCCTTTCTGGAATAAGTATCTACGGCGATGCGCATACTTGGTGGGGTCAGGCCGAAGGCCGATATGCGCGTGGAGCAAGGCCACGCGAAGGTGCCGTGATGGCGGTCAAACCCTACGGCAACTCCCGCCTCGGCCATGTGGCTGCAGTAAGCAAGGTGATCGATAATCGCACGCTGCTTATCAGCCATGCAAACTGGTCGGAACCCGGAAAGATCGAGAACAATGTGCGTGCTGTCGACGTGTCGCCGGACAACGACTGGAGTGAAGTACGCATTTGGTATGGCCCTTCTCAGTCTTTGGGCACAGGCCACTGGCCGCTTTATGGCTTCATCTACAAAAGCACGCCCGGCATGCTGGACAAGGCTAACGTCAGGGTTGCACGAAGTGATCCCGATCCGATTGGGGCGATCATCGCAGCCAGCATGCCATGACTTGATAGCCCAAGGCATTGCCACATGACTTTGGTGGCGACGGTGTTGTTTCGAGGGCCCTAGCGAAAGTCAGTAGTTCAAGGGAGGGCAAGTCGGCAGCCGCGCATGGGCAAGTCAGGCACTGGCCCGCCGACACATCGCCTGGCAGGCTTACCACTTGTTCTGGCGTTCATAGGCGTCACGGTATTCCTGGATGCGCGTTGTTCGCAGCCCCTGCATGCCAGAGCGTTCCAATGCCCGCTGCCACGACACCAGTTCCTCAATTGTTAGATTGTAGCGTTCACAAGCTTCGTCCGAGGTCAGTAAACCACCATCCACGGCGGCCACGACTTCGGCCTTGCGCCGGGCAACCCAGCGCGTTGTGTCGGGTCCGGGGAGATCATCGAGCGTAAGCAGTTCGCCAAGCGGGCCGATCACGTGACCGGGGCTGATGTTCTGGTTCTCAAGCATCGCTATCCCTAAACGTCGACATCTCCTCGATACTCGCAATGGCTTTAAAGTTGCCTAACGAATGCAGCTAGCAAGAGGAATTGTTCGGCTGCGAGGACCGTTTTTCTCAATCGATGAGAAAATGCAGACCGACAGCTTGAAGTTGGTGGCCAAAGGCAGAGCAACGTCTGCAATGGCGTCGTATCCGGAATTTCAGCTTTTGGGATGCCGGGCCTCGAAATCGGTCATCCATTCGCCAGCCTGAGAGAGCCCGCGCGCGCCTTCACCCTACCTCATCCCGAACCGGATCGGCAGGCGCTTCGGGCCGTTGACGAAGGTCGCCTTGCTCATCGCCGGATCGCCGTCGAGTTCGACCCAGTCGAGGCGGGGCAGCAGTTCCTCGAACAGGATGCGCATTTCCATGCGGGCGAGATACTGGCCGAGGCACAGATGCGCGCCGTAGCCGAAGGCGATGTGGCGGTTGGGCTTGCGGTCGGCGCGGAAGACATCGGGATCGTCGAACACCGCCTCGTCGCGGCTGGCCGAGGCATAGCACAGCATCAGCCAGTCGTCCTTGGCGATGGAGTGGCCGCCGATTTCGGCATCGGCCTGGGCCTGGCGCATGAAATGCTTGACCGGCGTCGTCCAGCGGATCGCCTCGTCGATGAACAGCCCCAGCAGCGCGGGATCGGCCTTGAGCTTCGCAAATTCCTCAGGATGTTCGGCGAGCGCCCACATGCCGCCGCCGGTCGAGGACGAGGTGGTATCGTGGCCTGCTGTCGCGGTGATGATGTAATAACCCATGGAGCCCAGCGGATCGAGCGGTTCGCCGTCGATGGTGGCGTTGGCGATGATCGAGGAAAGGTCGTCCGTCGGATTGGCGCGGCGCTCGGCTGTGAGCTTGTTGAAATACTCCATCATCTTCCACAGCGTCGACATGTCGAGCTCCTGCTCCTCGTCCTGGATCGCATAGGCTCCGGTTCCCTTCTCGTTGAGATCGGGATCGTTGACGCCGAACATCTCCTGGGTGAGCTTGAGCATGAAGGGCTCGTCTTCCTCCGGCAGGCCCATGATCTCCATGATCACCTGCAGCGGATAATGCAGCGCGATCTCATTGACGAAGTCGCACCTGCCGCCGGTCGCCGCCATGCGCTCGACCGATGCCCGGGCGAGTTCGCGGATGCGGGGCTCCAGCGACTTGAGGTTGCCGGGCTGGAACCAGGCGCTGGTCAACCCGCGGTACTGTCCGTGCATCGGCGGGTCCATCTGGATCAGCGAGAGCACGGTCGGCTTGCCGCCCGATAGTTCCTGCGACTTGCGGATGCCGACCCGGGTGTTGAGGATTGGCTGCGGGCCGTTGTGGAACAGCTCGGGCTGGCGGCTGATCTCCATGATGTCGGCATGGCGGGTGACGACACGGAACGGATCGTAGCCCTCGGCCTCGACGTGGCCAAGCGGATCGTTGGCGCGCAGCCAGCGGTAGGTCTCGTAGATGCTGCCGTCGGCATAGGCGGCGGGATCGGCGACTCTGGCAGCGTGTTCGGCGGGTATCGGCAAGAGCTGGCTCCGGAAGGAATGAGTCTGGTCCGTTGCATTCCTTGGCACAGCGGGAGTCACTCGCCAACCGCCATATGCGGTCACCGGCCGGGCGGCGCCGGCTCAGGCCTGAATTCCGGAAAGGGGCCGAGCCCGAACACCAGCAGGCCAGACAGCACCATCACCGGCATCGCCCCGGCCAGGAACAGCTCGTAGGATTGGGTGACATCGTGCACCCAGCCGGCAAGCGACGGTCCGATGCCCGCGCCCAGACCCATCAGCGCGCCAATCGTGCCGTAGATCTTCCCGAAGTTCCTGAGCCCGGCATATTGCGTGGTCAGGTAGAGGATCATGTGCAGCGCTGAGCCCCCGCCGCAGCCGATGACGAATGTCGCCGCCGCCAGCATGGGTATCGATCCGCCGCCGTAGAGGATCATCGCGTAGCCGACAGCCGGAAGGGAAAAGGCGACCAGCGGCAGCACGGCTGAACGCACCCGGTCGGCGAAAAAGCCGGTCGCGAGCTTGGCGAGCACGCCGCCAACCCCCGCCAGCGTCAGGATGGCGGCCGCTTCTCCCCAGCTCGCGCCCATCGACACGTGGATCGGCACGAGATGCACGCTGATCGTGATCTGCAGCATGACTGCGGCGGCGATGCGCAGGACCGCCTGGTTGCGCAGCGCTTCCTTCACGCTCAGCCCGCCCGGCAGCATTTTCGGCTTCGGCGGTTCGTTGGAGCTCGTCGGCGCCGAAGGGGCGTCGAGCGGTTCATGGAAGAAGATCAGCACCAGCAACCAGGCGATGCCGGCCCAGCCGAGTCCCAGGCCGATATAGCCTCCCTGCCACCCGAAGCGCTCTATCAGGAGGTGCGTCACGAAAGGGGCGCCCGCGCTGGCGAGCGACGTTCCGCTCAGCAGCACCGCGATCGCCACGCCGCGGCTGGTCACGAAGGCGCCGGACACGGCCCGGTTCCAGACGGTCGAACGGATGAACAGGGCGCAAAGCGAATAGGCGGCCCAGGCGGTAATCCACAATGCTACCGAGCCGCCGACAAGACTGAAGGCCACAAAGCTCAGGCCGGACAGGGCCAGCCCGGGAACCGCCACTGCGCGAGAGCCGAACCGGTCCACAAGCGCGCCCGCGAATGGCGAAAGCGGCGTCGTCACGACGGCGAAGACCATCAGCCCCAGAGAGATCGTCGCGCGCGACCAGCCGAATGCGTCCTGCAGCGGCTGCATGAACATGCCGAGCGTCGCGGTGGGGATCGCGCCGAAGGAAATCGCGGCGGTCGCCGCGAGCAGCACCGGCCATCCCTGGCGCCATTCGCTGGCGGCGCTCGGCCTTCCGTCCTGCATGCCTACTCCCGTCCGGCGCGATCAGCCGGGCGCCGCCCGGACAGTGTGCACGAACGGCAGCGAATGACAATGCGGTTTGGCCGCTCAAAGGCAAAACGGCCTTGAAGCCCTCCCGGACTCCAAGGCCGCCATGAAGACTGGCAGGGTGGAGACAAGGCTGCCCTCAGGTCGCGCAACTCGCCACGATCTACAGGGAGAATGCTTGCAAGGCATTAACAACTTTGAAAGCTTGTAAGTTTCCCCGAAATCAACCATTGCACGCCGCAGCAACCGGTCGCTGGAGGCACCCAGTTGCTCCGTCAAAGGACGACTCCCGCGCCGTCGCAGCGGCTAGAGCTGGACGCGACTCGCGTGGCGCTCAGCCAGGCTTTGCTGCCTTTGCCGCCTTGGCCGGATCGTATGGCTCACGTTTGCCCAGTACTTCACGCGCCCGCGCCCTGATATAGGCGTGGAGCTGACGAATCTGGTCGTCGGTCAGCCACTGGTATTGCGGCATGCCCTTTTCCATGCGGCCTTCGCGCAGCATCTGCGTGAAGGTATCGAGCCTGAGCGAAATCGCCGATTCCCGGAGGTCCGGTGCAGGCGCGCCCGCGCCCTTGAAGCCGGCGCCGTGACAGGACATGCAGGCGATCGATAGGCCCTTGCCGGCCAGCACGTCGGCCTCGTCGATCGCGAGTTCGGGATCGTCGAGCGCATAGACTTTCATGTCTCGCGGCTCGGAAGGCGGCAGTTTCGCCTCGCCGGCGAGCGCGAAGGTGAGGATGCGGCGCGTCTGCTTGCCGTATTTCCAGCCGACATCGAGATATTCGGACATCGCCGCACTCGTGCCGCCCCAGCCGACCAGGATCGAGACATATTGCTTGCCGCCGACGCTATAACTCATTGGCGCAGCGATGATGCCGAGCCCGGCGTCGAAGCCCCACAGTTTCTCGCCATTGGTGGCGCGATAGGCGTTGAATTCGCCCAGAGCCGTGCCTTGGAAGACAAGGCCGCTGCCAGTAGCGAGCGTGCCGCCGTTCCAGATTGCGTCGTGGGTCACGGACCAGACTTCCTTCTGCGCCACCGGATCCCATGCGACGAGGTAGCCTTTGCCGTCGCCTTCCTGCTCGGAGATCGGCTTGACCACCAGGCCCATGATGTTGACGGCATCGTCGGTCTGGTCCGCAAGGTTGCGCGAGAACATCGTGCCGATCTGGTGGATCGGGATGTAGACCAGACCAAGCTTCGGATTGTAGCTCATCGCCTGCCAGTCGTGGCCGCCGATGGTGCCCGGCCAGATCTTGGTCAGCCCGGTCTCGTAGCGGATATTCTCGTTCTCGATCGGGCGGCCGGTGTCCTTGTCGATGCCCTTCGCCCAGTTGATGAATGTGGTCTTGCCCGGCGTGTTGAGCAGCTTTCCGGTATCGCGGTCGATCACATAGAAGAAGCCGTTTGTCGGCGCGTGCATGATGACCTTCTTCGGTCCGCCGTCGAGGTTCAGCGTCGCCAGGACCATGTTGGGAGCGGCCTTGTAGTCCCAGGAATCGCGCGGGTTTTGCTGGTAATGCCAGATGTATTCGCCGGTATCGGCATCGAGCGCGACAATGCCGGCGGTATAGAGATTGTCTCCGTCGCCGGGGCTGCGAAGCTGCGGATCGTAGGGTCCAGCGTTGCCGACGCCGATGTAGATCCGGTTCTTCTCCTCGTCATAGGTCATGCCGTTCCAGACGGTGCCGCCGCCGCCGGTGGTCTTCCAGAAATCCGGTGCCCAGGTCTTGGCGGCCGCTTCCATCGCGGGATCGCCGGCATTCTGCTCGGGGCTGCCGGGCACGGTGAAGAAGCGCCAGGCGAGCTCGCCGGTTTCGGAATCGAAGGCAGTGACGAAGCCGCGCGCACCCGCATCCGCCCCGCCGTTGCCAATGATGACCTTGCCGTTCATCACGCGCGGCGCGCCGGTCGAGTTGCTGAACTGGTAGGCCGGCTCATCGGGAATCGAATCGGCGGACCATATTACCTCGCCGGTCTTGGCATCGAGCGCATTCACGCGGCCATCCATTTCCGCGACGAAGATCTTGCCATTTTCATATGCAACGCCGCGGTTGGCGCCGAAAGTGAACTTGTCGGGGCTGCGCTCCCAGGTCTTTGGATCGAACTTCCACAGCTGCTTTCCGGTCACCGCGTCGAGTGCATAGACCTCGGCATATCCGCCTGAAAAATAGAGTGTGCCGTCAACGACGAGCGGCGTCGCTTCCAGCGTCACCTCTTCGGGCAGGTCCATGTACCAGGCGAGACCGAGCTTGCCGATATTGTCCGGGCCAATCTGTTCGAGCGTGCTGTATCCCGCCTCGTCGAAGCCGCCGTGGGGCGCGGTCCAGTTCTCACCCGTGCCGACGCCTTCCTCCGGCTGCGGCGTGCCCGCCGGACTGCACGCCGAAACCAGCAATGAGACAGCCATGAAAGCAGCGATTCGAAAAGTAACAAGGCGCATGCGGACCCCTTACCAGGACGTAAAGCAGAGAACCCGCGAGGACTAGGGCCAAGCAGGGGACTTGTCGAGACGGGCGATGCCCCAAAGCTGCACCGGTTCATACGGCCGTACGCAGCGGACAACAGCGGCTGCCGCCGCAGCCAACGCCCACAACCGGGTCCTGATAAGGGAAATTACATAAACTTGGTTGATAGTGGCCGACATTTCGCCTAATGTGGAAGTGTCGGGCAAACCGGAAGACCGGTGATTGAACGATGAAGTTGAGGCAAATTCTGGCTAGCATTGCGGCATTGGGCCTTGCGGTTTCACCGGTTGCGGCGCAGGCCACTACGTACTCGTGGGGCTTCGAGTTAGTCCTAGTTTCGTCCATCACCATCGGTGATAAGACCTATAACACCTACAAACTCGTACCGAAGAAATCTAACGGGACGTAATCGGTCGTTTGTGGCGCAAGGGAAAATGCCCTTCGTCTGCCCCTGAACAGCGCTTGATTTGATGAGCCCGGCCACCTCATAATGAGCAAGCCGGGTTTTCCAATTGGCGCGTGCTCGCAGCAGCACTCCCGCAATAGTGGCGTCATAATCACGTTCAAGTTGCACCACGATCCGTGCCGAAGTATTGGCCGCAATCAGCCATTTCCGATCTTTCACGCGCGCAAGCATGAAGGAAGGGGCCTTGTTCGCGATCGATCACCAATACCTGAGGTCAGTAGCCCGCCGCAGCCTTGGACCGACGCTGGCCATGATCGGCATGGCATTGCTCGCCGTAGTCGCCGTAGTCGCCTTGGCGCCGCCACGCTATTCGGCAACTGCAAGCGTCTATGTCGAACAGCTTGAGGCCGCGCCAGGAACGGATCAGACCGAGTTTCTCAACAGTCAGTTTGCAATATTGCGCTCGGATGACGTCGTCATGCGCGCGGTCGAAAGCGAGGACTTCGCGAGGGACACGCGCTTCTTTGCAGCCTTTGGCTCAAGACTTTCCGGCGCGTCCCCATCCGCTCGCCGCCGCGACGCTGCGCAGCGGATCGGCCAGTCACTCATGGTCGAGGGTGAAGATGCTCAGGGAGTC
>CAYPFE010000057.1:0-10856 GCA_964409895.1 uncultured Novosphingobium sp. | reverse complement strand
GAATGAGTTCCACGTCGACTGGATCGCCGATTGCATCGCGCACATGGAGGAATCGAGCTTCACCACCGTCGAGGCGACCGAGGACGGCGCCGACATCTGGGGCGTGAAATCGGCCGCGGTTGCCGAGAACATGATCCGCCGCCAGGTCGACAACTACATGGTCCACGTCAACGCCGACGACGGCAGCCGCGTGTTCCAGCCCTGGGGCGCGGGCATGGCGACCTATGTCCCGGAAGTGCGGGTGATGACGGCGAACGGCTACCAGGGCTTTGCGTTCGGCAAATAACTGCGTGCTCAGGTTGCGCGATCAGACGGGATTCTCGCCGCGCTGAACCTTCAGTGTCGCGCCGCTTTTCTGAACGTCGATCTTGCCGCCCATCTGCGGACCGCCGCCGACCGGCAGAGTCTCGCCGGTGACATAGGAGGAGGCGTCGCTCGCAAGGAATACTATGGCCTGCGCCGCCTCGATCGATTCGCCGGGGCGCCGCAAAGGGAAGGTCTGACACGCGGCCACCGCGTCGTAGCCTTGTTCCTCCCAGTTGAGGCGATTTGTGTCGGTGGCGATCATGCCTGGCGCGACGCAGTTGACGCGGATGCTGCGCGGTCCCCATTCGGCTGCCATCACGCGCGTCAGCATCTGCAGGCCTGCCTTGGCCGCGGAATAGGCGCCTACGCCCATCGTGCCGTTGACGCCTGCAAGCGACGAGACATTGACGATCGCACCGTTCCCGCTTGCCTCCAGCCATGGCAGCGCGGGCTGCGAGCAGAATTGCGCGGCGCTGAGGTTCAGCGACACGTCGAGGTCCCAGATATGCGGCGGCATCTCGGCAAGCGACATGTGCTGGATCGGGGTTCCGGCATTGTTGACGAGGATGTCGATGCGCCCGAATTCAGCTGCCACGGCCTCGATCATCGCGCGCGCATCCTCTGGATCGCGTACGTCGGTGGGGCGGACGAGACAGCACTTGCCGGTAGTTTCGCGCACTTCCAAAGCCACATCCTCAAGCGGGCCGGGCCGTCGCCCTGAAATCGCGACATCGCAGCCGCGCTCGGCCAGCAGCAGGGCGGTTACCCGGCCTATGCCGGTGCCGCCGCCGGTGACGACGGCAACGCGTCCTTCCAGGTCGAATCCATCGAGCATCGATCCCTCCCTACTGCCTCGCGATAACCTCTTCGCCGAACCACTGGACATAATCGATCCACTGCTCGCGCGAGCGCTCGGGCGGTTCTACGAACATCCAGTCGACACCGACCGCTGCAAGTTCCTCTGCCTCTTCAAGCAGTGCGTCAGCTCCGCCGGGCTTGCCATAACCGATGCGTGATCTTGCGCCGAGGCAGATCGAGAACGGCCCGGTGCGGCCCGCGCCTTGGCGAAGCTCATTCAGCCGTGCGATTTTCTTGCCGAGGTGTTCGGTCGACTGGATGCCGCTTTCGCGGTTCAGCTTCGACATCTTGGGATTGGCGAATACCGGCGACCAGCCGTCGGCCCGGAGCGCGGCGCGCTCCATCGCCTTGTCGCTGCCGCCGCCGATCCAGACCGGCGGGCGGGGATCGGGGACGGGGCGGGCCTCGTTGCCCGGTGCGCTGAAGTTCATACCCTCATAGCTCACCGAACCGCCGGCCCAGATCGAGTCGATCACGTCCAGCGCCTCGTCGAACAGCTTTCCTCGCTTGTGGAAGTCGACGCCCAATGCCTCGAACTCGGCTTTCATGTAGCCCGCGCCGCAGCCAAGGATCAGCCGCCCGCCCGACAGCACCTGCAGGCTCGCCGCCGATTTCGCGGTGAGGAACGGGTTGCGATAGGCCATGACGATGATGTTGGTGTGGAGCAGCAGCTTTTCGGTGGCTGCCGCCACGAAGGCCAGCGCGGTGAAGGGATCGAGCGCGTCATGCGCCATGCCCGCGCTGTGTAGCCATTCGGCGGACGGGGCGGGATGATCGGTGAGGTAGCCCGCGGCTGCACCAGAGACCTCGAGCGCGCGGGAAATCTTTGCCACTGCTTGCGGTGTCTGGAACTCGCCTGGTTCGATGTTGTGGATGGGCAGGGCGATGGACCATTTCATGCAGGAGATTCCTCCAGTGTTACCGGCGTCAGACGTTGCAGCAGCAGCGCGGTGACGATGGCGATGACGATCCCGCCCAGGAAGGCCGGCGCGTAGGAGCCGCTTTCGTCGAACACGTAGGCGACGGCCAGCGGGCCGATGGCAGAAGATAGCGCCGAGACGCTCATCAGCGTGCCATAGACGGTGCCGAACACTGCCGTGTCGAACAGTTTGTTCGCCGCGACGGTGAACAGCGCGAAATTGGCGCCCGATGTCCCGCCGATCAGCGCCGAGGCCACCAGGGCCAGCGGCAGGTTCGGTGAGTCGAGCGCCAGCAGCAGGCTGGCGAGCGCGAACAGCCCCATGTTGAGCGCGCCCAGCCTGCCGGTCCCGAGCCGGTCGAACAGCGATCCCATTGTCAGCTTGCCAACGACCGATCCGAAGCCCGCTGCCCCTGCGATGGTGGCGGCGATCGTCGCCTCGATGCCCTTGTCCATCAGCGCGGGTGCGAGATGCATGGTGAACGCCGCAGTGACCGTCCCGGAAATGGCGACCGCAAGTGCCAGCCTGACGAAGGTTGAGGAGAAGAAGACGGGCCGCGTCGCCTTGCGCGAGGGCTCGCCGGCCGCATTCTGCCGGGCGGGCGATCGTGCCGAAAGGTCACGCTTGTCGAAAAAGAAGAAGAATGCCAGCACCAGCGCCGGCACCGCCCAGATCAGGCCGAGCAGCTGGAATGCCGCGCGCCAGCCATAGGCGTCGAGCAGCAGCCGGGCGACGGCGGGCGCGAAGGCCGTCGCAAGGTTCACGCCGCACAGCGACACGGCGATCGCAGCACTGCGGTGCTTGACGAATGCGCCGGACACCACCGCCGCCCAGATCGTTGGTCCGATGATCGCGGTGGCGATCGCATTGAACGACCACAGGGCGATCCACAGCACCAGATTGTCCGTGGCCTGCGAGAAGCCCCAGAACGCCACAATGATCATCAGCAAGCCGGGTATTGCCAGCCAGCGCGCGTTGAACCGGTCGACAAGCCAGCCGACCACTGGCTGCGCGAAGAAGCCAAGTGCCAGGGAAACGGAAAGCCCTGCCGAAACCTCGGTGCGCGTCCAGCTGAACTCCTGCTCCAGTGGCGCCATGAACTGGCCGAGCGCATAGGGTGCGATCGAGGATGTCGAGAGCCCGAACAGGCAGGCGGCCATCAGCGGCCAGTTGGTACGCCACTCGCTTGCCGGCGCGGGGTCGGCAGCAGTTGCCACGTCAGAAACCGATATCGAGAATGGTCTCGTTGAACCCGCTATTGGTGACGTTTTCGCCCTTCCTCAGTGTCTCCCGGTCGAGCCCGGCGAGGAAGCCGTCGACGAGCCGATGGCAGTTGCTGATCATGCCTTCGCCGCCGGAGAACTGGCGTCCGGGCCCCTTCTTTTCGCCTTTGCCGAGCCGCATGAAGTCAATGTCGTGCAGGCCAAGCTGCTGGATCGGCAGGTTCGAATAGTCCTGGCGCGGAATCTCCGGGAAATCCGGCGAATCGTACGGGATTACGGTGGGCTCGATGGGCGTGTCGTAAGGCTCGTCCTCGGGGCGGATCACCAGCGACCACAGCTCGAAGAAGCAGGTTTCAGGCGTCAGCGGGCGAATCCGGTAGGACGACATCGCCCCGAAGGTTGGCAGCAGGAAGTAATGCGGGAACATGTATTCGACCGCGTTGAATTCGACTTCGCTCTGCACCTTGAGAATGTCGAACATGTCGGCCCCGCGCGCACGCGCATCTTCGGTGATGGCCGTGCAGGCGGCCGCGCCGAAGGCTTGCAGGGCAAGCAACGGATCGTCCGGCAGTTCCATGTCCGCGATGCGGTCGAGAACCGCCAGTTCGGTCTCGTGGATCATTCCGCCCATGCCTGAACTGAGGCGCTTGAAATTGACGATCTGCAGGTCGACCGCCTCGCGCGCGCTGAGGCCCTCGTTGTAACGCGTGCCGTCGAAATTCGGGCCGTAGCTGTCCGCCGCACGGTAGGCGCGCTCGTGCAGCTGCGGGTGAGTCTGCATGACGTGATAGCCTTCCTGGAAGCCTTCGTTGGCGAGCTTCCAGTTGGTCGGCAGTACCGTGCCGAACCACCAGTCCATCTTCAGCTTGTCGGCATGGCGCGCGTCCATCCGCTCGGCGACGGGACCGAGGCAGTCGCGCAGGGGCGGAGCGTTATCGTCGAAATTGATGAAGGCGCAGCCTGCCCAGTATTCGCAGCGCACCGGCGCAAGGTCGATCTCGGCGCGTTCGAGCAGCCGTTCATCGAATAGCTCGCGGCCGAAGACGAAGATGTTCTCGCCCTCCCGGTTCCAGCGCCAGCCATGGAACGGGCAGACGATCCCCTCGTCGGTGCAATGGCCGTTGCCATGGGCGAGCCGCACGCCACGATGGCGGCAAGCGTTCTTGAACGCTTTCACCCCGTCCGACGTGTGCAGCAACAGCACCGAACGATCGAGGATGTTGTATACGGTATAGTCGCCAACTTCGGGAATTTCCTCCAGTCGGCAGGCCATCTGCCAGACTTTCGGCCACAGGTGCTTCTTTTCAAGCTCGAAGAATTCCGGATCGTAGTAGCGCTCGGCCGGGATCAACTCCGGATCGGTGATCCGAAAGGGTACTTTCGCTAGCGCTTGCGCAATGCTGTCATCCATCTGTCATTCCTTCCGAGGGGCCTTCGTTGAGACGGGCAAGGAGGGCCGGGCCCTTGCCGCTGCCGTCCTGCAAAAAATTCGTCCGGCGTGTGATCAGCCAGCCGCCATCGGTTTGCCGCGCCAGTTCGATCCGCGAGGCGGAAAGCCGCAGGATGATATATTCGCCCTCGCGTCTTAGCGGCACCATGGTGTGACAGGTGGCGACGGCGCGGTCGCCGTCGATAACGATATAGGGTGGCGTCGAGACATGGGCGCAGCCAGCGTTGACGAGGCTGAGGTGCGTGTCGCTGGCAGTGATCGCGGCGATCGCATCGCGGCCGTGCCAGGCGTTGGAATCGGGGACGTCGTAGACACCGTCCACGGTATAGAACGAACCCACCGCATCCGCGTTGCAGCCATCGACGGCATAGCCATAGCCGCAGATCGCCTGGCGGATCGCCTCGCGGTCTTCCAGTTCGAGCAGCCGTTTTTCCAACGTGCGCGCCATTGACTTGTTCTCCCTCAACCCACCATATAGGCGCCGGCGTCGCAGTTTATCGACTGGCCGGTCATGGTGCGGCTTTCCTCGCTGGCGAGGAACAAGGCAAGGTTGGCGATGTCGATCGGCTGCGAAATACGCCGCAGGGGAACGCCTTCCAACGCTTTTTCCTTCCATTGGTCGTATGTAATGCCCTGCTCGCCCGCCATGCGGTGGCCGTAATTGACCCACAGCTCAGTCTCGATGCTGCCTGGCACGAGGCAGTTGCAGCGGATGCCATGCGGGCCGACCTCCAAAGCGATGGTCTTGGTCAGCGCACGCAAGGCGGCCTTGGCGGCGGTGTAATGGGTCTTGCGCGGAAAGCCCACCCAACCGGCGGTGGACGAGAAGTTGATGATCGAGCCGGTCTTGCGCTCCAGCATCGAGCGGTTGAGCACTTCTCGGGTGCACAGCATCGCGGCGGTAAGGTCGATGGCGAGCGTGTCGTTGAAGTTCTCCAGCGTCTGTTCCCACACCCACTTGTCTTGCCCCGGCGCGGCGGCGTTATTCAAGAGGATGTCGACCTGGCCGAATTCCTCGATCGCCCGGTCGACCATGGCGGCGATGTCGGCTTCGCTGGTCACATCCGCGCGCATGCCGATGGAACCGCCGCCGGCTGCTTTGGCCGCCTCGCTCACCAGTTCCTCTCGTCGTGCCGCCAGCAGCACCTTCGCGCCCTGTTCGACGAACAGCTTGGCCATCACCGGCCCGCAGCCGGTGCTCGCGCCGGTGATGATCGCCACCTTGCCGGCAAGCCTTCCCCCTGTGTTGTTCACGAGTGAATTTCCCTTCTTCAGGCCTGGAACTGTTCGGGCGTTTCCATCGCCTCGAAAACGTATCCGTCGGGATCGCGCGCGTAAATCGCCCGGATACCGCTTTCGAAATCTTTGACCGGACAATGGATCGGCACGCCGGCTGCCTTGAGCTTCTCATAGACGGCGTCGAGGTCCTCGACGTCAAAACCGAAATGCGTGTAGCCGTGATCGTTTACCGGGTAGTTCGGGTCCTTCGCCTTGGGCTTGGGATTGGCGAATTCGAACAGTTCGAGCCTGACATTACCCTTGGCCAGCATCGTCATGCGCCCTTCGGCATTCTCGACACCCATGATCTCGGAAAAGTCGGGCCCGCCGAAGGGAAAGACCGGGGCCATCACCTCCATGCCGAACATGTCCTGGTAGAAGGCTATGGTCTTTTCGATGTTCGACACGGATATGCCGACATGGTTCATTCTCATGGAGTTCTCCTGAGTTTCGGATCAAGTTGCGTTGTGCTCACGCGATGGCGACGGTCTCTGTATCGCGCCCGCTGCGCAACACCCTGCCGCCCACGCGACCGGTCGGTTCGTTTCCGCGCGCCACTGGTACGCCGCCGACGATGACGTGATGTATGCCCACCGAATCCGCGTAGAGCCGAACTTGTTCGCCAGGCAAATCGTGGCGCATCTCGATGGGAGCGCAATCGATCGTATCGGGATCGAAGATCACGATATCGGCTGCGGCGTCCTCCTCGATCCGTCCGCGTCCAGTGAGGCCGAAGCGTTCGGCGAGGTAGCCGGTGATGCGATGCACGCCCTCTTCAAGCGTGAAGATACCGCGGTTGCGCACCGCTTCGCCCATCAGCTGTGTGGTGATAGCGAAAGTGTTGATCGAATCGAGATGGGCGCCGGCGTCGGATGCGCCGATCAGGCACCAGGGATCGCGCCACACATCGCCGCGCAGGTCCCAGCTCGCCTCGTCGCCGCCGAGTGGCGGGCCGGAGATCGACAGCCACAATTCCTCCTCGATGGCGAGGTCGAACGTAGCGTCGAAGGGATCCTTGGCAACGGCAGAGGCATATTCGTGGATATGCTTGCCGATCCATTTGGCGTTCTTTTCGGACGGCAGGTGCTCGATCAGGAAGTTGTCGAAACGGTCGGAGAGGCCGGATTGCTGCCAGGTCGCCGCCATGCCCTCGCGAAGGCGCGCTCGCACCTCGGGGTCCTTCATCTCGGCGATCTTGCTGTCGTCGTCCTGGTGGATGAAATCGTGCCATCCGCCCAGCATTTCGAGCAACTGCCCGCTGCGGAAATTGACGATCGGCTTGATCGGTGCCGCCGGCACCAGTCCGAACACTTTGGCGCCGCGTTCGGCTGCGGCAGGCCCCATGGCGAGCTGCATGTCGAGCATCTCGCGGCCCTCGGCACGCACGACGATGAGGTTCCAGTTCACCGGCCGTTGGGCAGCCAGTGACATGGCTACAGGCAGGTCGATGCGGCGTTCGGGCCGTTCCGGATCGTAGGGCGGGATCAGCTCGAGCCAGGTTCCAGGAAAGTCGCGCAGCACTTCTGCGAGAGCCACTGTTTCCTCATCCGTTGCCCAGCGCGACGGCACCGGATCGCCATTGTGGTCGCTGTGGGTCGGGCTGACGGTGGTCGAAAAGCCGCAGCCGCCTTCTTCCAGAGACTTCCTCAGCAGCGCCTTCATGGCTTCGAGTTCTTCCGGTGTCGCCTCGTTGCCGACCGCACGTTCACCCATCACCGCCCTGCGCAAGGCGCTGTGGCCAACAAGGAAGGCGGTGTTGATCGCGAGCTTGCCGTCGAAACCGTCAAGATACCCGCCGAAGCTCGTCCAGTCCGGCTTGATCGCGGCTTCCAGCGATTCGATTGGCATGCCCTCGACCCGGCTCAGCATTGAGAGTAGATAGGCGCTGTCCTCCTGCCGTCCCGAGAGCGGGGCCAGGGTGAAGCCGCAATTACCCGCGAGCACGGTCGTGACACCATGATAGACTGACGGGCTCAGCATTGGATCCCAGAACAGCTGGGCGTCGTAATGGGTGTGGCAGTCGATGAAGCCCGGCGCGACGACGGCGCCCGCCGCGTCGATGGTTTCGGCGGCTTCGCCCTCGACCGCGCCTACAGCGACGATGCGTCCATCCTTCACGCCGATATCGCCTGCAAAGGCTGGAGCGCCCGTTCCGTCGACGATCCGCCCGCCGGTGATCTTGAGATCGTATTCCATCGCTTGTTCCTTGCTCCCGTGGACCGGTTCAGGCCGGTTCCATCGCTCTTGCAACCGCATCCTGCACTCGCGTGCCCTTGAAGAAATCCGGCCTGTTATGCGTCCAGAATTCCACCGGGTTAGTAAAGACGAAATCGCGGAAATCCGCCTTGGTCATCTGCCCGTGTTCGACCGGTTCCCAGCATTCCTCGACCACTTCGCGCATGTCGGGAACGTCCCAGTGGCCGATGTCGGAGCCCATCACAGCGCGGAGCTTGGCGCCCAGCGGGTTGCGCAGCGTATCCCAGGCGGAAGTGGTGATCGGGTCGTCAGCCTCGCAGCCGAAATAGAACGGCTCGACGAAGCGCTCGATGAAATCGCCCTTTTCCGAGAGGTTGCAGGCGGCATAATCGTCGTAATTCGATTCATCGGGCGGGTTGAAATGGGCGAGCGGCTCCTGCGCCAGGTGTTCGCGGAAGAGCGAACCGCCATACTCGCGGTAGAGTTCCGCGAATTTCTCGCGGTCGATCCGCCGGGAGTCGAATTGCAGGATCGCCTCGCCGTTGCGCTTTTCCCAATGGCCGATGAGGTCCGCCAGCAGGCTCCTCGCCCAGCCGACGCCGCCTTCGAGGAACAGGAACTTCAGCTCCGGGAATCGCGCCGTCACCCCGCCCATGAACAGCGATTTGGCAACCGCATCGCCAGCGGCGGCGAAATGGCCGATGTGGTTGTAGCAATAGTTGGTGACGGAATTGCGCATCACCATGCCGTGGCTGGGGCTGTGGAAGGTCGGCAGCACCTTCAGTTCCAGACATTTGCGCCACAGCGGATCGTAGTCGTAATCGCTGTCGACGCCGTAGCAGTCGAGCCAGTAGGCATAGCGTTCCATCGACGGATCCTTGCGCACCGCCGCCCGGATCGGCCGCTTGATGTAGCTGGGCAAAAGAACGACCGAAAAGCCCTGCTCCTTGACGGCATGTTCGAGTTCCTCGACCGCTTCTTCGGGCGTGTGCGCCGGGACAATCGCCGCCGGACGCATGCGGTCGGGGAATTCGGCGAAAGCATCCTTGAAATAGCGGTTGAAGGCGCGGCATCCGGCGCGGCGGACATCGTCGTTACCAAGGCTGATCGCGACATTGCCAATGCCGGGATACATTACGGAAAAGTCTAGGCCGATCTCGTCCATCCGCTGATAGAGCAGTTTGGGGAAGTTGGCGGTTGCATAGTCGAGCGTGTTCTCGGCGGGAGCGGACCAGAACACAGGGCGGTTCTGCCTCACGTCGAGCTTCTGCTCCAGCGTCAGCTCGTACCAGTTCGACATGATCTCGTTGTTCGTCGCCGCAGCCCAGAAATCGCGCAGCAGCGTCTCGCCGCCCTCCTGAGCGAGATATTCATTGAGGACGGGGACGAACTCGAAAAAATGCCCGTCGGAGTCGATGACAGGGTGGTCGATCTGCGAACGCACCGCTTCAACGGCCGGATTGGCTTCGAACATGTCTCTCTCCCGCCCGTGTCGATCCGCTTCGCGGCGCCGGGCGGTAGCAGCCTACTACCGAGGGGAGGGACGAACAAGATGGTCGTGCGTCAGGCGACCGGCTCATCGTTCCGGCGTTTCACAACGCAAGACCCGGTTCGGCGATCCCGAGCGCCACCTGGGCGCATTCGGCGAATGTGTCCTGATCGATATGTCGGTGAGTGGCGCCGGTCTGCATGTCGCGGAAGACCCGCTGCAAGGTGTTGGTGCCGCCGTCGTTGCGCACGCCGTCGCTGCCTGATGAGAACATCGCGAATTGGGCCGCCGCGAGGGCGACCTCGGTCGCCCAGCATGAGGTGAGGCGGGCCTGGGCGATGATTTTCATGCCGACCGGGCCCTTGCCAACAGCGTCGTACCAGTCCTCGAAAACTTTGAGGACTTGGGTGCGTGCCGCCTGCATGGCTGCGAGGTGGCGGCCGTATTCGAGCTGGAAGCGGGGCTGGTCGATCAAGGTTGTGCGCTGGAACCGGCGCTTGCGGGTCGCTAGGGCGTGAATTTCGTCGAGCGCGCGTTTGCCGACGCCGAGCGCCCAGGCGACATGGCCGATTGAAACGCCGATCGCGTGGATGGGACCGCCGAGCGGTTTGCGGCACGGCGTACACAGCTATGCTGCAGAGGATTACGCTCTTTCCGAGGACGAAATCCGCGAACAGTTCAGCGATTACCTCGATCGCTTCGATCTCTGGCCAGAGGGGCAGGTAGGGTGACGAACATCCCCGTCCTGCCCGTTGAACTGCCGGAATTTGCGGCAGACCCGGTGTCTTACCTGCGCGAGGCACAGGCTGGGCACCCATGGCTGGCGCGCTTTTCGCAAGGTTATGTCGTCCATGGCCACAAGGCGGTGTGCGACCTGCTGGCGGACGATGCCAATCTCAACTGCGGATTTGGCCCGGTGATCGATTTCTACGAGGCGCGTGGCACCATGTGGGGCCGGTTCATGGACGAAATCGTTATGGCTCGACCGGGCCTGAGCGAGGGCCACAAGCGGCTGCGTGCGTGCATCAACAAGGCCTTCACCCCACGCCGCGCGGAAGAGGCGAGGGGGCTGATCCGCGGTATCGTGAACGGGCTGCTGGACGTGTGGGCTCCAAGGGGGCGGTTCGATTTCGCCG
>CAYPFE010000056.1:0-10933 GCA_964409895.1 uncultured Novosphingobium sp. | reverse complement strand
TTCGAGAATATCGAACTCGGCGTGAAATGGGCAATAAAGCCGCAACTGCTGTTCAACGCGGCCATCTTCCAGCTGACGCGGTCCAATTCGCAGACGACCGACCCGACGGACAACACGCTAACCATCCTGACCGGAAAGAGCCGCACGCGAGGCTTCGAGATGTCGCTGGCCGGCGACATCGCCGACAATTGGCACGTCAACCTTGGCTATACCTATCTCGACGGCAAGATCAGGTCCAAAGTCGGCAGTGCCGAGCCCGGCACCAGGCTCGAACAGGTACCCAAGCACCACATCGCCGCCTGGACACGCTACGACATTACCGAGCGCTTCGGTGTAGGCGCTGGCATTGTCCACAGCTCGAAGCAGTTCACGTCGCTTTCCAATGCCGTGGTCCTTCCCGCCTACACCCGCGTCGACCTGGCCGCTTACTTCGACGTCACCGAAAACATCGGTCTGCAGGTCAATGTCGATAACCTGTTCGACGAAACCTATTATCCGAGCGCCCATGGCGACAACAACATCCAGCCGGCCAAGCCGCTGGGTGCGAGCTTCAGCTTGCGCGTACGCTACTAGCGGGTAACGGGAACTTACTCAGGGCGCCTTGATCGCAGGGACGGTGGCTGCTGCGTCCTCGGGGCTGATGCCGGGCGCGGGCGCGGCGCTGATCGTCTCTTCCCGGCGCATCACCCGGGCCGCCCGCCGGATCGCGCGGACAAGGCGCGGATAGACGCCGCAGCGGCAGATGTTGGGGATCGCTTCCCTGATCTCGGCCGCACTGGGATTGATGTTCCCGGTGAGCAGCGCAGTTGCAGCGATGACGATGCCCGGAGTGCAAAAACCGCACTGGATTGCTTGTTCGGCGACCATCGCCTGCTGCACCGGATGCGACCGGTCACGCGACAGGCCTTCGATAGTCGTGACATAGCGGCCTTCGGATTCGGCAAGCGTGATCAGGCACGATCGCAGCGCTGCGCCATCGATAAGCACCATGCACGCGCTGCAATCACCAGCGCCGCAGCCATATTTCGTGCCGGTGAGGTTCGCAGCCTCGCGCAGCGCCCAGAGCAGCGGCGTCTGCGGGTCGATCTTGAACTCGACGGGCCGGTTGTTGACGGTCAGGCGCGGCATCAGCGCTCCTTAGCCATTCGGGGTTCGCGGCGCCAGCGTTTGGCGCGACCTTGTCAATTCTTTCGCTTGAGCATCCCGGATAAACTGGGCACCCTGAGCCGTCGGCCAATCGAGAGGGAATTCATGCCAACCAAATACGATCACTTCACCACCATGAAGTTCAGCATCGAGAACCGGGTCATCACCGCCAAGCTCAACCGTCCGCACAAGCTCAACGTCTTTACCGAGCAGATGGAATACGAGCTGTCGCAATTTCTCGTCGATGGTGCGTTCGACGACGATTTCGATTTCGCCGTGCTGACGGGTGAAGGCCGCGCTTTCAGTGCCGGCGGCGATATCGAGGAATGGATGATTCCCAATGTCAAGGACCCGGGCAGCGTCAATCCCGACCTGTCGAAGCGCCTGATCTTCGCCCTGCTTGATTTTCCCAAGCCACTGATCGCCAAGGTCAACGGCCATGCCATGGGTCTAGGGGCCACGACGGCGCTCTATTGCGATGTCATCTTTGCCGCGGAGCATGCCAAGATCGCCGATCCGCATGTCAAAGTCGGCCTCAGCGCGGGCGACGGCGGCGCGATCATCTGGCCGCAGCTGATCGGCTATGTCCGAGCGCGCGAACTCCTGATGACCGGCGAATACATCGATGCGAAGCGGGCGGTCGAACTGGGCCTGATCAACTACGCCCTGCCCGCAGAAGAGCTGGACGCGGCGGTCGACGCCTTCGTCGCCAAGCTGCAGAAGGGCGCCTACCGGGCGATTTGCGCGACCAAGAAGACCGTGAATCTCGGCCTCAAGCAGCTTGCCAGCGCGGTGATGGATGCGAGCATCGCCTATGAGCATCTCACGCTTGCCTCGCGCGACCATGCCGAGGGGGTCTATGCCTTCCTCGAAAAACGCGAGCCCAAATTCACAGGTAAGTGAGCCTGACGATCACGTCGCCACGCATCCCGCTCCGAAAAAGGACAAGACCATGAAGAAGTTCATCAACCACGTCGATCACGTCGCCTGGCTGTCGCGGCCCGAGAATCTCGACGCCAATGTCGCCGATCTCGAAAAGGTGACCGGGGCCAAGCTCACAAAATTCTCGCGCGAGGACATGGGCTTCACCATGTGCATCAGCTGGGAAGCCGGCCTGGAAGTCGTCGCCCCGATGGAAGAGCGCACCGATTTCAACTCCTGGCTGTGGAGCGAGCTCGAGGCCAAGGGCGAAGGCGTAACCTCGGTCGTCTTCGGCGTGAAGGACCTCGACGCGCACAAGGCACGGCTGGCCAAGCTCGGCATAGAAGTCGGCGAGCTGATGGACGACCACCCGGATTCGCCATGGCACGACAAGCTGGTGCTGTGGGAACGCGCCGCGGGCGAGGTGATGAACACCAATATCATCCTCGGCGACATCGACTATGCCGACGACGTAATACCTTTCGGCGACGCCGACCGCGAGGAGTGATCCGGCTTCGCGCGCTGCACCGAGCCGGCCCGGTCAGCCCCTGAGATAGTGATCGAGAGATTGGCGCTGCTTCTCGTCGAGATGCAGGCCGAGCTTGGTCCGGCGCCACAGGATGTCGTCCGCAGTGACGGCCCATTCCTCGCCGCGCAGGTAGCTGACTTCGGCCTCGCTCAAACCGGCGCCGAAATCCCTGCCGAGGTCGCCTGTCGAAGCGGTATTGCCCAGCCAGTTCGGCGCGAGGGTGCCATAGGCGCGGGCAATTCGCCGCGCTGTATCCCCTCCCAGGAAGGGATATCGCGCGGCCAGCTCTTCTTCCAGCGCCGGCAGCCCGTCGACCGGGAAGTTTCCGCCAGGGAGGGCGCGGGTTGCCGTCCATCGGGCTCCGGCCAGAGATGGGAGCCGCCTGGAAAGCATGTTCACGGCGTCTTCGGACAGGTGCCGGTAGCTGGTAATCTTGCCGCCATATACCGACAGGAGCGGGGCACCTTCCCGCCGCCGCGACAGGTCGAGCCGGTAGCCGCGCGTGGCCGCCTCGGGCTTGCCGGAGCCATCGTCGACCAGAGCGCGCACGCCGGCATAGCTCCAGACCACATCGGCGGGTGCGATAGGCTGGCGGAAGTGGCGGCTGACGCCTTCGCAAAGATAGGCGATCTCGGCCTCGCTCGCCTGGATATCGTCGAGAGCACCCGCATGATCCGCGTCGGTGGTGCCGACCAGCGTGAAATCGCGGCGATAGGGAATGGCGAAGAACAGCCGCCCGTCGGGAAGCTGGAAGAAATAGGCGAAGGCGTGGTCGAACAGCTTGCGTACGACGATGTGCGAGCCGCGTACCAGCCTCATGCCATAGCGGGGGCTCTCTCCCGACAGTGACAGCACATCCAACACCGATGGCCCCGCAGCGTTGACGAGCGCATCGGCGCGAAACTGGCCCGCAGGTGTTTCGAGCAGCCACGCTTCGCCCTCGCGTCCCGCTGCAGTCAACGGTGTCCGCGTCCTGACCTCCGCCCCGTGGCGAGCGGCATCCATGGCATTCAATACGACCAGCCGCGCGTCATCGACCCGGCAGTCGGAATATTCGAAACCCCTGACGAGGTGCTCCTTGAGCGGCGCGCCAGCCGGGTGGCTGTCGAAGCGGATCGAGCGCGCCGGCGGCAGCAGCTCGCGGCCGCCGATATGATCGTAAAGAAACAGGCCAAGCCGCAGCAGCCAGGCCGGGCGCAGGCCCTCGATATGGGGCAGCACCAGCCGCAGCGGCTGGATGATATGCGGAGCGATGCGCCACAGCGTCTCGCGTTCGGCGAGCGCCTCGCGGACCAGTGCGAATTCGTAGTGTTCGAGGTAACGCAGCCCGCCGTGGATCAGCTTGGTCGATGCCGAAGAGGTGCCGCAGGCAAGGTCGCCGGCTTCGAGCAGCAGGACCTTCGCGCCCCGGCCCGCCGCATCGCGCGCGATCCCCGCGCCGTTCACCCCGCCGCCGATCACCGCGAGATCGAACGAGCGGGTCAAGACGACTCCTCCTCGGCCGGCGAGCGGCCGAACAACTTGCCCTTCTCGCTGTACAGCACCAGCAGCAGCGAGCCGATGCTTGCCACCAGCACCGACAGGGCAAGGGGTCTCGCCGTGCCGTCAAAGGCCTGGCCGATCGCCATGCCGATACCCGCACCGGCAACCAGCCGGATGAAGGACAGCACCGATGCCGCAGCACCTGCGATCCGCGCGAAGGGCACCAGGGCGATCGACTGGAAATTGGCGCCGATGAAGGACTGGAAGCACATCGCCAGCGTCATCAGTGGCACGAATTGCCACAACGTCTGTTCCGGCCCGGCGATGGCGGCATGCAGGCCCGCTGCCGCGATATAACCCAGGATCGCGCCATGCGATACGCGGCGCGCGCCGAAGCGCATGACGATCCGCGAATTCACGAAATTGGTGCACGCCATGAGGAATGCCATCATGCCGAAGATCGCCGGGAAGGCGGGGCCTGCACCCAGCGCCTCTCCCACCAGCTGCTGCGCGCTGTTGATGAAACCCAGCAACGCGCCCTGGATGAGCGCCGCACCGATGAAATAGCCCAGCGCTTCCCTGTGCGTGACTGCCGCGCGCATGTTGCCGATGATACGGCGCGGTTCCATCGACTGACGGTATTCGGGATGTAGCGTCTCGGGCAGGCGGAACCACACCCACACGCCGACGAGCACTGCGAACAAGGCCATGGCACCGAAAATCCAGCGCCAGCCCGCCACGAGCATGATGGCCTGCCCCAGGAGCGGCGCCATCATCGGCACGACCATGAACACCATCGCGATCAGCGATTGGGTGCGCGCCATGCGGTCGCCGGAAAAGCGGTCGCGGATGACGGTTACCGGAATGATCATCATTGCCGAGGAAAACAGGCCGATCGCAGCGCGCAGCACCAGCATCATTGTGAAGTCGGTCACGAATGCGGAGGCAAGCGACAGCAGCGAATAGGCGGCAAGCGCAATCAAAGCGACGCGCCGGCGCCCGAACCGGTCAGCGAACACGCCCGGGAAAAGCGAGCCGAAGCCGCTCGCGATAAGGAATACGCCGATCACGAGTTGCCGGCGGTTGGGGTCGCCTGCATCGAGATCATGCGCGATAACTCCGAGCGCTGGCATCATGACGTCGATCGCCAGCGCCTGCAGCGCCTGGATCGCCGCCATCATGGCGACGAATTCGACTTCCCGCATCGGGAAACTCTGGGCCTTCTGCTGCGACGTCATGCCGGGCTATTGGCGCAAGGCAATGCGACTGGCTAGTGTTTGTTCGGAGCGGCGCTATCCTCTTGTGCATGACCCGGCGGGACGAAGACGACGAGGAAGAGGCGGCAGGCATCCGCAAGATCATCCATGTCGACATGGATGCATTCTTTGCCAGCGTCGAACAGCGCGACGACCCCTCCATCCGGGGCAAGCCGGTTGCGGTCGGCGGCTCTTCCGGGCGCGGCGTTGTCGCGGCCGCCAGCTACGAGGCGCGGGCATTCGGCGTGCGCTCGGCGATGCCATCCTCGCGGGCGGCCCGGATGTGCCCGGACCTGATCTTCCGCATGCCGCGCTTCGAGGTCTACCGCGGGGTGTCGCGCCAGATCCGGGATATCTTCCATCGCTACACGCCGCATGTCGAACCACTCTCGCTCGACGAGGCCTATCTCGACGTCACCGAGGACTTGCAGGGTATCGGCTTCGCCACGCGCATCGCCGAGCTGATACGGCGGCAGATCCGCGAGGAGACGGAGCTCACCGCCAGTGCCGGCGTGTCCTACAACAAGTTCCTCGCAAAGCTTGCGAGCGACCAGAACAAGCCGGACGGGCTCTGCGTCATCCGCCCCGGAGAAGGCGCGCAATTCGTCGCCGGCCTGCCGGTGCGGCGCTTCCATGGCGTCGGGCCGCGCGGCGCGGAGAAGATGGCGAGCCTCGGCATCGAGACCGGGGCGGACCTTGCGGCCAAGGATATCGCCTTCCTGCGCCAGCATTTCGGCAGCTTCGCCGACTATCTCTACCGCGCCGCGCGCGGGATCGACTTGCGGCAGGTGCAGGTGGACCGGCCGCGCAAGTCGATCGGCGCGGAGCGCACCTTCGGCGAGGATATCTCCTCCGTTTCGCAATTGCGTGAAGTGCTCGAACGCATCGCCGGCACCGTCTGGGAGCGGGTCGAGAAGGCCGAGGCACGCGGCCGCACCGTCACGCTCAAGCTGCGCTACGCCGACTTCCGCACGATCACCCGCGCCCGCTCGAACTCGCAATGGATCGCCAGCAAGGCCGAATTCCTGACGACCGGCCTCGCCCTGTTCGACGAATTGCTGCCGCTGGAAGAGCCCGTGCGGCTGGCAGGGCTGACGCTTTCCGCGCTGGACCAAGGCGAGGATGGCAACGGCTCCGCCGACTCGGACGCCCAGCTTTCGCTGCTCTAGGCGTTTGCCAACCACGGGCTCCGAGGTTGACGCCGACGGGGGTACGAAACTCTGTCACCTTGAGGTCATTCGAGGCCGGAAATTACTCCATAACCTGCTGTAATTGCGTAACTAGCTCCGAATGCGTTGCAAGGTGACACATTGTGATGATGTGACCTTTCAGTTCGTGCGCCAGTTGTGTGTCACCTTGTCATGCACGCTGCCCTCCAGGCGCTTCATACCCCATCCGCAGTGCTGTAGGAAAATCGAACCGGTGCGGAGCCTCTCTAGCCGGCGTAACGCTCCACCCACGCCGGAATGTGCCCGCCCAGTCCGGATACGATATCGCCGGGGAGGGCATCGCGCGGAAAGAATTGCGCCTCGATCACTTCCCTGCCGTCGGGTTGCAGTTCTCCCGATGCACGCCCTGCGACGATGTGCAAGCGGTTGCGGGCGCCGGAAAGCCGCTCGGCCACGATCGTCACTTCGCGGGCGCCGGCCAGCGTGCAGCCGGTTTCCTTGCGCAGCTCGCGCAACGCGGCAGTCATCGGATCCTCGGTACCGCCGACCCCGCCTCCGGGCAAGGACCACCGGCCGGACCCGTAGGAGTGGCGCACCAGCAGCACATGTCCATTGTTGTCCAGCGCCACCACCCGGCAGCCGATCAGCTGCGGGCGGCGCAGCTTCCACCAGCGCTTTCGGACGGCATGCGCGAACCTCAGGCCGGCGCGGTAGAGCGGCGCGGGAATCCGCTGCAGCATGTCAGATAGCCTTGGCCATTACAGCTTGCCGATTGCGCTCAGGCAGACATAGGCGCCGACCAGCGCCAGCCCTGCGCCGACCAGCCGCCGCACAAGTCGAACACGCGGATGCGTGAACCATTCGGGGAAGGCCCAGGCGGCGCCTACCGCGACCAGCCCGCCAAGCGCACCACCACCACCTGCCGGCAGAGGCGCACTCGTCGCCACGGCGATGCCGAAGACAAGGAAGCGCGCGGCGTCGGTCAGCTGTTGCGATGCGAGGATAATTGCCAGTGCCCCGAGCGAGTGGCTGGGCTCTCTGGGTTCGCGGCGTGGCACCAGCACAAGCGATTCGCCGCCCGCGAACAGCAGGGCAAGGCCCGCGAAGAATGTCCGTGCTTCCGGGCCCAGCAGCGGCGTTACCGCCAGCGCCAGCCATGCGGCTAGTGCAGCGGACAGCAGGCCCAGCACACCCGCCACGATCAGCACGCCGGGCCGTGGCCCCTGATGACGCGACAGGGCCGCGACCAGGGCCTGGTCTCTCGCGCCAAGGCCTGCGAATACTACGGCGAGAAAGGTGAAGTAAAAGGCGATCATCCTGGAGATAACCTATCGCAGCCGGGACAAAACGCGAAGTGGCTCTTCGTCTTTGTCCCGCTTCGCGTTAGGATGGTCCGAAGATGGGAGATGTTGCGGTGCTCGACGAAGACGAAAGCGAACTCGAATTCACGTTCAAGCTGAACGGCAAGGAAGCAACGGTCAGTGCCACGCCCGACATGCCACTGCTCTGGGCCTTGCGACAGGAAGCGGGCGTGTCTGGAGTGAAGTTCGGCTGCGGTGCGGGTCTTTGCGGCGCCTGCACGGTCCATCTCGACGGCGTGCCGGCTCGCTCCTGCCAGGTCGCCATGGGTGATCTCGGCGATGCGAAGGTCACGACGATCGAAGGCATACAGGACGACGAGCTCGGCCGCCGCCTGATCGATGCCTGGCTTGCTGTGGACGTGATGCAATGCGGCTATTGCCAGGCAGGCCAGGTGATGAGCGCGCACGCGCTTCTGTCCATGACACCCAAACCCGGCGACGACGACATAGATGCGGCGATGGGCGGAAACATCTGCCGCTGCGCCACCTATCCGCGCATCCGCCAGGCGATCCGCATCGCCTCCGGACAGGAGGAGGCGTGACATGACAGCCGATACGATGAACCCCGTCCTCGGTCGCCGCGCCTTTCTCGGCGTTTCCGCGCTTGCGGGCGGCGGGCTGGCGCTCAGCCTGACGCTGCCGACAATGGCAGGTGCGGACCATCACGCAGCCTCGCCGGTCAAGCTCACCAACCTCGTCTCCATCGCCAAATCGGGCAAGGTCACGATCATGTCGAAGAACCCGGAAATCGGCCAGGGCGTGATGACATCGATACCGATGCTGATCGCCGAAGAGCTCGATTGCGACTGGGCAGATGTTTTCGTCATCCAGGCCGACTTCGATCCGTCGAAATACGAGCGCCAGCGCGCCGGCGGCTCGATGGCGATCCGCTTCGATTACCTGCCGATGCGCCAGGCTGGCGCGGCGGTGCGGCACATGCTTGTCGAGGCTGCTGCAGCGCTTTCGGGTATGGCGGCAGGCGAACTGTCGACGGCGGCAGGCTTCGTCCATCACAAGGCGTCAGGCCGCAAATGGAGCTATGGCGAACTCGCCGATGCTGCAGCGCGCCTGGCGGTGCCCGATCTCGAAAAGGTTGCGCTGAAGGACCCGAAGGATTTCGCAATCATCGGCAAGCCGACGGGCGGCGTCGGCAGTGCAGCGGTGCTGCGCGGCGAGCCGGTGTTCGGCATCGACGCAGGCCCTCCCGGCACGCTGCATGCGGTGGTCGAAACCGCGCCAGCCCATGGCGCGAAGCTCGTGTCGGTCGACGATTCCGTCGCCAAGGCGTCGCGCGGGGTGATTGCGGTGGTAAGGCTCAATGGCGTTGGCGGACCGGACGTGATGCCCGATACCGTCGCGGTCGTGGCCACCAACCACTGGTATGCCGAAAAGGCGCGCAAGCTGCTGAAGCTCGAATGGGACCTCGCGCCCGCCAAGGGCCACACTCTCGATGCCTATCGAACCGAGGCAGCAAGGCTCCATGATGCCGGCAATGGCACTGACCTGCGCCGAGACGGCGACGCGGCAGGCAAGCTTGCGAGTGCGGCCAAGACGGTGCGGGCGCGCTATTCCTATCCCTGGGTCGCGCATGCCACGCTGGAACCGCAGAACTGCACCGCGCTCTATCGGGACGGCAGGCTCGAAATGTGGGCGCCGATCCAGACTCCGGAACGCGGCGTCGGCATGATCGCGGAACATCTCGGTATCCCGGCCGACAGGCAGACGCTTCATATCACCCGCATCGGCGGCGGTTTCGGGCGCAGGCTGTTCGGTGACTTCATGGTCCAAGCAGGCGCCATCGCCAAGGCACTGGAAGGTCGGCCAGTACAGATGCTGTGGAACCGGGCGGAAGACATCAAGCGCGACTATTACCGGCCCGGCGGCTGGCACAGCTTCGCCGCCGGCCTCGATGGCGATGGCAAGCTTGTCGCCTTTACCGATCATTTCGTCACCGTCGGCAGCGGCGGACAGGCGCACCGTTCGGCGAGCATGCAGCCCAACCATTTCCCGGCGGAGCTGGTGAAAGATCTCTCCTTCACCCAGGATGTCATGGACACGACAATCCCGATGGGGCCGTTGCGCGCGCCGGGTTCGAATGCGCTTGGCTTCGCCTTCCAGGGGTTTCTCGACGAAGTCGCACAGGCTGCGGGCAAGGAACTGCCAAGTCTGATGCTCGAGCTGCTCGAAGGCGACAAGGCGATCGGCAACGACGTCAATTCATGGGGGTCGGGCTGGGCCTTCAGGACGGCGCGGGCGCGTGGCGTGATCGAGCGGGTGCTGGAAAGCAGCGGCTGGAACAACCGTCCGCGCGGACCTAACCGGGGCATGGGTTTCGGCTTCTATTTCAGCCATCTCGGCTATGTCGCCGAAGTCGCCGATGTCACCGTCGAACGCGGTCAGGTTGCAGTCAACAAGGTCTGGGCGGCTGTCGATGTCGGCAGCCAGATCGTCAATCCCTCGGGCGCGGAAGCGCAGGTGAGGGGAGCGATAATCGATGGGGTCGGCCAGGTGCTCGACCAGCAAGTAACCTTCACCGATGGCGCCATAGACCAGGCCAATTTCGACACCTATCCGCTGCCGCGCATCAATGTCGTGCCTGATATTGCGATCGACTGGGTGATCACCGACAATCCGCCATCCGGCCTTGGCGAGCCCGCCTTGCCGCCTGCGGTGCCCGCGATCACCAATGCAATCTATGCCGCCAGCGGCAAGCGGGTCAGGGATTTGCCGTTGGGGCCACTGGTTTGAAGGATTAGCGCCCTATACCGCCGCAATGGCGCCCGAAGTTCCCCTCACGTCATGTCCGCTCGGCTGCTGGAAGGGGTGCAGGCCGAATTCGGATATGATCGCGAGCAGGTGGTCGAAGATGTCTGCCTGGATGCTCTCGTATTCCGCCCATTCCGGCGTGTCGGTGAAGCAGTAGATTTCGAGCGGCATGCCGAGATCGGTGGGGTCCTTGTGGCGGACCAGCAGCGTCCCGCGCTGGGTGATGTGCGGATGCGCCTTGAGATAGGCGATGACATAGGCCCGGAACGTGCCGAAATTTGTGGGCCTGCGGCGGTTTACCTC
>CAYPFE010000055.1:0-11089 GCA_964409895.1 uncultured Novosphingobium sp. | reverse complement strand
GAGATGTCGCATTCAGTAAAGGAAATCGCCGAGATCGCCTATGGCGAACCCGCGCGCCTGCCGCAGGGACTGAACTCCGGTCTCGAAGCGCAATACCGCTACCAGCCGCCGCCCTTCACCTTCACCAGCGCGGCCCATGCCTGCGTAGTCGAGGTCGATGCCGACACCGGTTTCGTCAAGATCCTGCGCTGGATTTCGAGCGAGGACTGCGGAACGGTGATCAACCCCGGCGTCGTCGAAGGCCAGATCGCCGGCGGGCTCGCCCAGGCGATCGGCCAGGTGCTGCTGGAGGACATGCCCTATGATGCGCGCGGCAATCCGCTTGCCGCGACCTTCAAGGACTACCTGATGCCGACCATCAGCGACGTCCCCGATTTCGAATATGTCCACGCCAACACGCCGTCGCAGACCATCGGCGGCATGCGCGGGGTCGGTGAGGGCGGCGCGATCATCGGCCCGCCGACACTCGTCAACGCCATTGCCGACGCGCTGCAGCCGTTCGGTGAGTTCGGCCTGCTCGAACTGCCGCTGACGCCGTCGCGCATCCTCGACATCGTCGAGGGCCGGGACATTTCAGGCGATGCGGCGAAACACGCGGCAGCGACCGAGGCATCGGCGGCGATGGCGGAGGTTGCCGAAGAGGCCGCTCCCGTCGCCTCGGGCGAGGTGCGGATCGACGGCGCCTGGAACATGGTGATGAAAACGCCGATGGGCGACCAGGAAATGACCGGCCACTTCACAACGGATGGTGGCAGCGTCATCGGCAAGTTCACCAGCGAGATGGGCGATCAGGAGTTTTCGGGCACTGTCGAAGGCAATCGGGTGAAGTTCAACCTCGATGTCGAACAGCCGATGAAGCTGACGCTCAAATACGACCTGGCCTTCGAGGGGGACAGTGTCTTCGGCAAGGCCAAGATGGGCATGTTCGGCTCGGCCAAGGTGAGCGGGAATCGGGCTTAGGACCCGCGCTCACCCCTCGGCTTCGACCTTGTACTCCGAGAAATAGCGCTCGAAACGCGGGGCCAGCATCTCCTTCGTCAGCCCGAATTCGGCGAGCTTGTATTCGTGCTTGCCGAACTTGCCTTGCGGATTGTCGTCGACCCACGCCTGGATTCCGGCTTCTGCCTCCGGCGTCCATTCGTCGCCCAGCTTGCCGTAGAGCTGCTTCATCGATCCGATCGGATCTCGCATCAGGTCGGCGTAATGGGCGTCGACGATGCGGTCGTGGCCGATGCGCGCGCGCGTATCCATCGCGCGGTTGTAGTGCTGCTCGATCTGCCACGGGTAGTTCTCGGCGATCCACTCGATATTGGCCGAGCCGATGGCGGTGTTGGAGCTGAGCCGCATCAGGCTGCAATAGGAGCCGGTCGCGGTGAACGGATCGCGGTGGGTCCACACCAGCCGCGCGTCGGGATAGACCTCGAGCAAGGTGTCGAGCCACAGCGAGTGCGAAGGCAGCTTGAGGTTCCAGATACCTGGCGCGTCGGCCTGGTGCAGCTGCAGCCAGCGCTTGTGGTATTCGTATGAGGTGCGGAAGTTCACCTCGTCGGAGAACATCCATTCGCGGTAATTGGGCAGCTTGCCGCGCCCCTCCCACAGCAGCGACTTGAACTCGGGCTGGAAGATGAACAGGCATTCGTTGGGATAGATCGCGGAAAAGCGGTAATATTTGCCCATGCCGGGATTGGCCGCGAGCGCCGCGCGTTCGGCCTCCAGCATGGCGAGCGCGCGCGGATCGGTCTTGAGCGTGGCGGTGGTCGGCGGTGGCACCGGCATCTCGATTTCCCAGGCCAGCGCCGAGCGGCGATTGGGATCGGCGGCGAACAGGTTGTTGATCAGCGTCGTGCCGGTGCGCGGCATGCCGAACACGAACAGCGGCTTCTCGATCTGTCCCTTCAGTCCCTCCGGGCGCTCGCGGATCGCCTGTTCGACCCTGAGCCGGTCGCAGATCGCCTTGACGACATAGGCGGCGTTGGCCTCGTTGAATTCCTCCGCCCGCTCGTTGGTGTTGTAGTCGGAAAGGAAGAGCTCAAGTCCCACGCGCCAGCTGTCGGTATCGAATAGATCGAGCCCGGTTTCGCGACAGGCACGTTCGACCAGCTCGTCCGCCGTATAATTCTTCACCATTCTTATCGTTCTCCCCCCGCCCGGCGCCTGGATCTGCTCCCGACCGCCTGACCGGTCACATTGGCAGATTGTCGACGCGTTCGATCTCTATCCGGGTCCCGTCCGGGTCGAGTGTCATCACGATGTCTGCACCCTCGATTTGTGTTCGCGTCCCCTCGATCACCGATCCGCCGAGCCTGACAAGCGCCTCGACAGCCTTGTCGACGTCATCGACGACGATGCCGAGATGCGTCAAGCCGCATTCGTTGAGCGGCTTGACGCCGGGCGCGCCGGTCATGCCGGGCACAGGAAAGTGAGCGAGTTGGAGGACAAGGCCGTCGCGGCCCACCAGCACCGAATTGAACCGGACCTCGCCCTGGAAAAGCCCGACGCTGGCGACTTCCTGCCCCGCCTCGATGCGGTGTAATTCCCGGAACCCCAGGCCTTCGCAATAATAGCGAAGCGAGCGCTCAAGGTCCGAAACCGCCAGCGAGACATGGACCGCGCGCCGCACTCCCGCCGTTCCCGTGCTCTCTTGCGTCACGCTCTCCTCCCGCAGCCAACGTTGGGATTGTTGGCGATCTCAGTCCTCCGGCTGACCCAGCACGTGATGGAGATTGCCGAGCCGCTGGTCGGTGCTTTCGAGCACTCGGCGGATACCCTCGCGGACCGAGATCTTGCTGGGCCCCAACAGCTTTTCCATCCTGGTGGTATCCGCCCAGATCGGCCAGGACTGGCCGTTCTCGACGAAGATCGGCTCCTTGCCGACGATCTCGCCGGCGATCATGCAGTATTCCTGGGTAGTAATCGCTTCGGACCCGCCGACATTGACGATCTCGCAGCCCACCCTGGCGATACCGGCGGCATCGATGGTCTTCTCGACGTAGTCGTCCTCGTAAAGCGGCGTGTGGACGTTGCGCACGCCGGGATAAACGCTGACTGGCAGGCCCTGCGCGACCTGGTCCACCCGCTGCGTCACCCCGCCGCCGCGCGGGCCGTAGAACGAAAAGATGCGCACGATCGTCACCGGCAGCCCGTAGTCCTGGCTGAGGTGCTTCATCATGTATTCCGCGCCGATCTTGCTGGCGGCATATTTCTCGCCGGCGCTGTGCAGGCCGTATTCGTCGTCCTCGGTCAGGGGCCGCTCGCCCTGGTATTCGTAGAGCGATCCCGTGCTGCCGTGAACAAAGGCTTCGCAATCGCGATATTGGCGGGCCAGCCTGCCGGTTGCCGCCGTGTTCACCTCGAAGGCGAGATTGCCGTAATTGGGCGGCAGCACCGCGTAGTTGATCACGACGTCGACCGATTTTGGGAGCGCTGACAAGTCTTCGTTGGCCATGTCGAAGGCGACCGCCTGCGCACCGGCATCCTCGATCAGCTTCTTCTGCGCGGGATCGGAATAGCGGGCGACGGCGAAGACCTCGTTGTCTTTTGCCAGCTCGACCGCGACCGGAAGTGCGACGAGGCCGCTGGCCCCCGTCACCAGTACGCGTTTGCCTTTCATGCAGGATATCCTCTCGTTCTATTGATCCTGGTTATCGCCGCCACCTTACGCGGCGCGCGAATCGAATCCACCATCAAAAATCGGCGATCAGCTGCAGCACTGCGCGCCGCGGTCTCTGATAGGTGAAGCCGCCGATGTTGGAGACCTTCCAGCCATAGGCATTGGTGATGTTGGTGAGCGTCGGGCGGATCACCACCAGCACCTTGCCAACCGGGATGCGGTAGCGCGCGCCGATATTGACGATCGTGTAGGCCGGCGCATGCACCGTGTTGGCCCCGTTGCCGACGGCTTTGGAATGATGCTCTGCCGAGATGTCGAAGGACCAGGCGCCTTCGCCGCCTTGCGTCCGCCAGTCTAGATTGGCGGCGATGCGGCGCTTCGACTGGCCGATAGGTCGCGAGCCGATCTGCCCGGACGTGACGGCCTCTCCCGATATGCGGGGATCGAGCAGTAGCGCACCGGCGACAAGATTGAGCCCGGGGACCAGCTGGCCGGTCAGCGAAAGTTCGATGCCACGGTGGGTTACGGTCCCCAGTTCGCGATAAAAGCGATTGGGGTCGAGATTGTAATATGGCTTGGAAAGCTCGAACACCCCGGCAACGAGGGTGAGCCTGTCGGTGATGCCAAAGCGCAGTCCGAGTTCCGCCTGTTTGGTGCGCAGCGCGGGCGGCGCTTCGGCGGCGTTCACGGCGTTGTCAGGCGCAACGATGGCGTCCTCCTGTCCGCGCGACAGGCTGCCGAACAGGTAAAGGTTCTTCATCAGCGCGAAGGAGCCCGAGACATTCCACAACCAGCCTCGGTCGCGCGTCGCCGCGTTGGCGATGCCCGGACCGGCGAAATCGACGACCTTGCGGTAGTCGTTCTTCGACACGGAGACATCGACGCTCGCCCCGCCCTTCCAGAGCAGGCTGTAATAGAGACCCGGAACCAGCTGGCGCACGCGGTCGGTGTTCTGGGGGCGGGTAGCATAGCTGCGTTGGTCCCAACCCTCGTTGGTGAAGACGTTGCCCGGCCCGGGTCCGAGAAACAGCGATGTCGTCCCGCCGAACAGCCGCTTGCGGTCTCGCCCGCGCAGGCTTGCCATCACGCGGTGTTCGAAGCGTCCGGCGGACCACTCTCGCACCAGCCGCACCTCGCCCGATAGCGACTGGTCGACAGTTGTGGGGACAGCAACCACCAGCCGGTCCGACAAGCCGCCGTCCGGGGTCACGCCCAGCACGAAATCGGCGAAAGGCTGGCGCAGTGTCTGTCGCGAATAGAATACGCCGGCTTCGATCCGCGTGCTCGCCCCCAGCGGGACGCGGGCCATGGCGCCGTGAGTTTCGGCGATGAAATCATACTTGGTCCAGTCGAAGCTGAGGAACTTGACGCGGGGAACCTTGGCGGGAGGTGCGTCCCCGGCCGGGAAGTAGTTCGGTGCGGGCTCCTGCCCCAGCGTCCACAGCTTGCTGGCGAAAACCAGCAGTTCGGTGTCCTCGGCCGGGCGGAACACGGCGAGGCCGGCGACGGTGCGGAAATTGTGCCTGCCGCCGTCGACCCGGGTCGCATCGCGCATCGCCGCGCCACCGGAGATGCCGAAACGCTTGCCATCGAGCGGCAATTCGAAGTCGGCGAGGATTCCCTTGCCGATCACGAAACTGCTCGACGTGTCGGCAATGACGCTGAGCTTCGCTTCCTCGTGGGGGATGGCGAGGTCATAGTCGACCAGCCCGGTCGGCGCAGGGAAGGGATAGCGCTGCGCGGCGATGCCGACGCGCACCGTGATCCCGTGAATCAGCCGCGACGACACCAGGTTGATGAGGTCGATATAGAGACCGTTCATCCGGATGTTGCCGGCCTCGCTGGGGTTGAAACCGCGCACTTCGCTGCCGGTGTAGAGTCCGCTGCGCTCGGTGCCGACGGTGCGCCCGAAGGCGTCGTCGGACTGGGTCGCGGCATTCTCGTCGGCGTGCTGGGCCAAGGCTGGCGCGGGCACGGCCAGCACAGCGCAGGCGAGCGCGGTGACCCATACCGGCCAGCGGGCCGCGCGGAACCTTTCTGTCTGCATCGCCCCCTCTGACGCGCCGTCAGCCGCCATCCGGCTCTTGGCCGATCATGATGAATTCACGAGCAGCGAACAGCCATTGCCCGTCCTGCTTCACCAGTTCGTCCTTGTAGAGCCCCACCATCTTCGCCACCGTGCCATCCTTGCGGAACATGATCTGGCGGCTGTAGCACTTGGCCCTGGCACTATCGCCCTCGACCTCTATCGAGCCGACTTCGGTGAAGTAGCCCATGGCTTTCAACGGGGTCCACAGGTTGGGCCAGCTGGCGCGGAGCTCGTCCTTGCCTTTCATGGTGTTGTCGCCGAAGCGCCAGTCGACGTCATCGGTGAAATGCGCGAGCCAGCCTTCGAGGTCTTGGCTGAACATTGAATCGGCATAGGCCAACATGCGCTCGCGAATCAGGTTCCTGTCCTCGACCGGTCCGGAAAACGGCATCCTGGCGCTCCCTTTTTCTTTAATCTGCCAGCGTGATCTGCGCGGCCCGGGGGTCCATAGTGCGGGGACCGCGCCACTGTCAAAGCCCATGCGTGCGGGGCAATGATGAAATTGATGGTTGCCAGCGTGTTAACCGCACCGTTTCAGCACATTGGTAACCGGAAGGGCGCAGCTTCGCTCAGGCATACCCGAAGGACAGTTGGATACCCATGACAGGACACCTCAAGGCCAAATGCCGCGCGCCCGGCGGCGGCGTCAGCGAAATCAGCATACTGGATATCAACGAGCACGGATGCCTCATCCACAAGAGCTGGATGCGCATCGAAAACGGCGAACGCCTGCTGCTCAAGATGCCCGGTCTCGAATACAAGGTGGCCTACGTCTCATGGGCAGAGGACGAACAGGCGGGGTTGAGTTTCGAAGAGCCGCTCTACGGGCAGGTGCTGCAGCACCTGCTTTCCAGCATGGAACAGCCGCACGCGGCTTGATTCTGGAGTTCTTGCGCGGTTTGCATGATTTGTGGATCGCTCCCACAACATTCGTTCGTGCTGAGCCAGTCGAAGCACGTTCGCGCCCACGCCCTTCGACAGGCTCAGGGCGAACGGAGCGTGGTTCAGGTTTTTCTCACGCCGCTTCAGGCCAGCTTGCCGCGATATGCAGCGAGCCGGCTCACCGCCTCGTCGAGCATGGCGTCCGGCTTGGTGAAACAGAACCGCACGATGTGCTCGGGGCGGCCATCGCCCTCGAACAGGGCCGAAACCGGTATCGTTGCGACACCTGCCTCGCGCACGGCACGCTCGCTGAATGCATGGTCGGACAGGGCGATGCCGGACGCGGCAAGGTCCACGCACAGGAACCAGGTCGCGGCGTTCGGCAGCACCGCGTAGCCCGCGCCTTCGAGCCCCGCCTTCAGTCGTTCGCGCGAGGCGGACCAGCTCGCGCGCTTGCCGGCGAAGAATTCCGGTGGTTTGGCGAGGCCTTCCGCCACGGCCCATTGCAGCGCAGGCGCTGTCGTATAGGTCAGGAACTGGTGGGCGCGGCCCAGCACGCCGGCCATGTCCTGCGCGGCGCACATCCAGCCGACCTTCCATCCGGTCAGCCCGAAGATCTTGCCCGCCGAGCCGATCTTGACCGCGCGGTCCTCCATCCCCGGCATGGCGGCGAGCGAGCGGTGGATCTCGCCGTCGAAGCGCACGTCCTCCCAGACGTCGTCGCAGATCGCCGCAAGATCGTGGCGGATGCAGATGTCGGCGAGCATCGCCAGCTCCGCCTCGCTCGCCACCGTACCCGCCGGGTTGAGCGGATCGTTGAACAGGATCGCCCGCGTCCGGGGCGTGATCGCGGCGTCCACCAAAGCGCCATCATAGCGCCACCTTGGCGGCGCCAGCGGCACCGAGACCGGCACTCCGCCAGCACGCCGCACCATCGGCGCATAGGCGTCATAGGCGGGCTGGAACAGGATCACCTCGTCGCCCGGACTGACCAGCGCGAGCACCGAGGCGGCGATGGCTTCGGTAGCGCCCGAGGTGACGATGACCTGACCGGGTTCGTAATCGAGCTCCTGCCTGCGCCGGTAGAACTCCGCCACCGCCTTGCGCAGCTCCGGCAGGCCGGCGCCCGGCGGATACTGGTTCGACTTTTCACGCAATGCCCTCGCCGCCGCCTCGATCAGTTCGGGCGGACCATGATCGTCGGGAAAGCCCTGTCCAAGGTTGATCGCGCCGTGCTCGCGGGCGAGGCCCGACATCACGTCGAAGATCGTGCGCGGCATGTTGGCATAGACGGGGTGGGCCTGGCGCAAGCTGTTCGTCTCCTTCCGATGGTTACCGCATATAGGCGAGGCGAGGCATTTGGCCTATCGTCGCCGGCAAACAATCTTCGGCAAGGATGCAGGAATGAGCGAATCCATTCGCCTCGATGGCAAGGTCGCGCTGGTGACGGGCGGCGGGCGCGGGCTGGGGCGGGCCCATGCGCTGGAGCTCGCCGCGCGCGGCGCGAAAGTTCTGGTCAACGACCTCGGCTGCGGGCTGTTCGGCGAGGGCGAGGATAGCTCGGTCGCCGCAGAGGTGGTGCGCGAGATCGAACAGGCGGGCGGCGAGGCGGAAGCCAACACGCTGGCGATCGAGAAACCCGAGAACGCAAAGGCGATCGTCGAGCACGCTGTGGAACGCTTCGGCAGGCTCGATATCGTCGTCAACAACGCCGGTTTCCTGCGCCGGCGGCCGTTCGCAGACCATACCGCCGAGATGGTCGACGACATCATCGCGGTGCACCTCAAGGGCTCCTACTTCATCTCGCAGGCGGCCTTCGCGGTGATGGAGCAGCAGGGCTACGGACGGTTCGTCTTCACCACCTCGCCCGGCGGCACGCGCGGAAATCCCTGGGTGACCGCCTATGGCGCGGCCAAGGCGGGGATCATCGGCCTGGCTCAATGCGTGGCACTTGCCGGCGAGCCCGTTGGGATCAAGGCCAATGTCATCTCGCCTTTCGCGGCCACCCGCATGGGTCAGGCGATGGAGACCAAGAGCCCGCAGGAAGAGGTCGGCCAGCACGCCGATATCCTGGCAGGCGTGCTCGACCCGCGCCATGCGTCCGCTGCGGTCGTCTATCTCGCCTCCGAGGGCTGCGAACTGAACCACACGATCCTGACGGTCGGCGGCGGGCGGGTGGCGCTGTCGGCGATCGTCATCGGCGAGGGCTACCAGATGCCCGACGGCGCGCTGCTGACGCCGGAAGCGATCCGCGATCACTTGGCCGAAGTGACCGACCTTTCCAACGCCACCAACCCGACATCGAGCGACCAGGAGGGTTCCGCCTTCCTTGCGCCCGCAATCGAAATGGCGATGGCGGCGAAGGTCGGGTAGTCTCGAGTGCCACGGATTCTCAATGTTCGTGCTTCCAGTTTCGTCGCCCCGTGCTTGACACGGGGCTAGGCTACTCTTCGTGCACCGATGCTCATGAAGGAGCCCAGGCCCGCATCAAGTGCGGGCCGACGAGTTAGATGTTAGGTCGCCATTGGTCTTGAATCCGCCACGCCAGAATGAGGAATCCGTTCGTTCCAGCTTCCCTTCACCCTTCATATTCTGCAGATTGCCCCGCATGGTTTGTCGAGAAGCGATAACGACCCTATCATAGGCGCAGATTCATAATTCCGTCCGTCCGTGCAGGCGGCGGAGACCTGAAAGGAACATTGCCCATGTCCTTCGAACTCAACCGCAAGCTTGCCGCACCGCGTGATCCGATGCCGACCTCGGTCGATATCGATCCGGTTACCGCCGAGATCATCCGCGGCGCTTTCGAGACCGTGTGCTTCGAGGCCGCGACCTATCTCGGCCGTGCTGCCTCGTCGCCGATCATCAACCAGTCGAACGAGCGCAACGCGGCGATCGTCGATGGCCACGGCAGGCTGGCGATGGGCGCGGTCGGCACGCCGCACCTCACCTTCGTCAACCAGATGGAGACGCGCTGGGGCCTGATGAATCAGGAGAAATACGACTGGGGCCCGGGCGACGTGTTCCTCGCCAACGATCCCGACCACGGCGGCGGCCACTTGCCGGACTACAACGTCTATGGCCCGGTCTACGACGAAAAGGGCGAGCTGATCTGCATCCAGACGCTGCAGGCCCACCAGGGCGATACCGGCGGCTCCACTCCGGGCGGCTTTACTCTCGATGCCACCGACGTCTTCACCGAGGGCGTGATCTATCCCTGCCTCAAGCTCGTCCACCGGGGCGAGCTGCGCAAGGACGTGTTCGACTTCGTCATCCGCAACAACCGCTTCGCGACCTTCGCGGGCGATATCGCGGCGATGATCGGCGGTGTGCAATATGCGAACCGCATGCTCACGGACCTGATCGCCAAATGGGGTTCGGACACGATCAAGGCCGCGATCAACCACTCCATCGAACACACCGAGCGCCGGGTGCGCGAGGAAGTGGCGAAGTGGGAGGACGGATCCTACGAGGCGACCGTGCTGATCGATCACGACACCGCCGGCACAAAGGACATCAAGGTCCACGTCAACTGCATCATCGAGGGCGACCAGCTCACGGTCGACCTCACCGGCACCGACGACAGGCAGGACCTCGTCGGCGTGTGGAACACCTTTGCCAATTCGCGCAGCTACGTGATGGCGCAGGTGGTCGCGGCGATGGACCCCACGATCACCAAGAACGAAGGCTTCTTCAACGCCGTCGACATCATCATTCCCGAAGGCTGTATCGCCCAGCCGCCGCCGAACAAGCCGGCGGCGCTCGGCTCGTTCCATCCGGCATGCGAGATTACCGAGGCTGTGTGCATCGCGCTCAGCAATGTCGCGCCGGGGCGTGCCCAGCCGCAGCTCTACAAGATCGGCATGCCCAACGCGGTGATGGGCATGGACGAGAACGGCATGATGTGGATGGATCAGGGCGTCGATTGCCGCTCGATGGACACGTCCGCGGTGCAGGGTATCGACGGCTGGGGCTCTGCTCCCTGCGCGCTGGCGAGCCTGCTGCTGTCCGAGGCGGAGGATGCCGAAAGCCGCTTCCCGATCATCAACATCAGCCGGGAGATGACCACCGACGGCGGCGGCGCCGGCCAGTGGCGCGGGCTGCCCGGCAGCCTCAACGTCAAGCAGGTGCTAAGTCCGACGACGGCGGTCGCGTGGATGGTTTCGGCCGATCACCCGCTGCGCGGCATGTGCGGCGGCGACGACGCGATCCCCTACACCAACCATTTCGAGGTCGGTTCGGAAAACGAACGCCGCATCCATCACACGGCGCAGGACCTGCTGCCCGAAGGCGCGGTGATCGCCTATCAGCACGGCGGCGGCGCCGGCTTCGGCCATCCGCTGCTGCGCGATCCCGAAGCGGTCAAGGAAGATGTGCTCGACGAATATGTCAGCCTGGAGGCGGCGCACGCGAAATACGGCGTCGTCTTCACCGGAAGCCTCGAGGACTACGACCTCGAAGTGAACTGGTCAGCGACCGAAGCGCTGCGCAAGGACATGGGGGTCGAC
>CAYPFE010000054.1:0-11117 GCA_964409895.1 uncultured Novosphingobium sp. | reverse complement strand
GAATCCTAGAAGGTATGTCCTTGGGAACTTCGTCGCGCTCATCAGCTGGGCACGGCGAGCCCAGGGCGAATAGGGATGCTGGCGCTCGACCTCGTCGAACAGGGCGGCGGCATCGCGGGTCTTGCCGCGATCGAGCCGGTTCTTGGCCGCCATGTAGAGCGTGTCGACGTCGCGGGCGACGTATGCGGTGTCCTTGTTCTTGTTGCCTCCTCCGCAACCCGAGGTAAGCGCGAGCGCGGCAGTGGCGGCGGCAAGGACGGCGAGCTTGGCAGGCGATCTGTTCGACATGGGCGGGTCTATAGCCAGCACACGGCTGAACGCCAAGTGAAACGGTGGCAACTACGAACAGCTTGCGCAATCAGTCGCCGGGTGTGACATTCTGAAGTGAAGAGATGTGGAGAGAATCATGGCCAGCGCGCTCACAGAAGCCAAGCCTATTCCGGTCGAAGCCGAAGAAGGCGACCGGATTGAATGGAAGAAGACCTATTGCAAGGTCTGCTCGACCAATTGCGGACTGCTTGTCCAGGTCGCCAACGACGAGAAGATACTGAAGGTCAAGGGCGACTTCGATCACCCGATCACCAAGGGCTACACTTGTCCCAAGGGCCGCGCTACTGGCCAGCTCTATCACCTCGACCGGCCGATCACGCACCCGATGATGCGCAAGGGCGGGGAACTGGTCGAAGTCGAATGGGACGAAGCGCTCGACGATATCGGCCAGCGGCTGCGCGCGATCGTCGACGAGCACGGACCGCATTCCGTCGGCATGTATTTCGGCAGCGGGCTCGGCATCGATTCGGCCGGCTACGCCATGGAGGAGGCGTTCTGGCAGGCCCTCGACTGCGGGCCGAAGTTCACGCCGCTGACGAATGACAGCACCGCCAAGGTGATGCTGGCGGGCGCCATGGCGCATTTCTACGGCATCAACCCCAAGACCGATTACGACAATTGCAAGATGGTGATCTACGTCGGCACCAATCCGATGGTCAGTCACGCGCACAACACCGGGATGTATCAGCCGGGCATGTTCTTCAAGGAGATCAACAAGCGCGGCGGCGAGATCTGGGTGATCGATCCCTTGAAGACCGAGACCGCCAACTTCGCCAAGGGGCACATCGCCGCCCATCCGGGCAAGGACTATGCGGTGCTGGCATGGGTGGTGCGCGAGCTGATCGAGAACGGTCCCTGCACCCCCGCCCAGCCGGTCAAGAACCTCGACAGGTTGCGCGTCATGCTCAAGGACTATGACCGCACCAAGGCTGCCGCGATCGCCGGCGTGCCCGAGCAGCAGCTGCAGGACCTGCTCGACGCGATCCGCCGCCACAAGATTGTCGCCATCGAATCGGGCACCGGCACCGGCATGTCGCCGGGCGGCAACCTCACCGTCTGGATGACCTTCCTGATCATGATCCTCACCGGATCGATGAACGCCAAGGGCGGCACCTGGATTCATCCCGGAGCGATGTTCCCCTTTGACCAGTATGTCGACCACCTGCCCTTGCTGGAAAGCGCCTTCACGCGCGGCAGCCACGTTCGCCCCGACGTCAAGGGCATTCTCGGCGACTGGCCCTGCGCGGTGCTGCCGCAAGAGATCGAGCAGGGCTACATGAAGGCCTTCTTCAACTTCGGCGGGCACATCTTCCGCTCGTTCCCGGACCTGAACGCCCTGCACCGGGCGCTCCCCAAGCTCGACTTGCTGGTCAGCACCGAAATCCAGCACAACGAGCTCAGCGAATACGCCACCCACATCCTGCCGACCAAGGCGACCGTGGAGCGCAACGAATTCACCCGCTGGGACACGCTGTGCTGGACCGTCAACCTGCAATATGCTGACCGGCTGGTGAAACCGATGGGGGACCGCCGCTCGGCCTGGTGGGTGATCTCGCAATTCATGCGCCGCGCCGACCTGCCGGTTGCGAACCACGTTCCTACCGAACACAGCGACGAAAACGACGAGCTGATGCAGTCCGCGCTAATGGCGACGGCGCGCTGCAGCTGGGAAGAACTGAAGGCAAAGGGCGTGGTCGAGTTCCCGCACGAGTTTCCTGCCCCCTGGGTCGACAAGTTCTTCGAACGCTGCGGCGGCTGGGAACTGGTGCCGGACGAACTTTTCGACCAGTGGACCAAGTTCCGCGCCGAGGACGAAGCCGCGCTCGGCAAGCCCCGCCAGCTGGTCTACACGTCGCGCCGCCAGCGGCGGAAGTTCAACGGCGCTGCCAATGTGCTGGGCGAAGTTTGCGACTGCCGGATGCATCCCGATACGGCGGCCGAACATGGTATCGCCGATGGCCAGCGGGTCCGCGTCTTCAACAAGGCCGGCGAGCTGTTCGTCACCGCCGTCCACGATCCCGACGTGCTGCCAGGCGTCTGCTCGATCCCGCATGGTTATGCAGACACGAACATCAACAACCTGACCTGCACATTCGACATGGACCCGCTCGGCGGCATGGCGCATTACAGCGCGGTGCCGATCGAGATCGAACCGGTGGGAGCGGTTGGATGAGCGAACTCTTCGGCGCACAGCCGATCCCCGGCGCGCCGTTCGGGCTGGAAGTCAGCGCCGACCTGTCGGGCACTTTCTCCGACGCCGAAAAGGAAGCGCTGCGCAAGCTGTTCGAGCGCGACGGGCTGTTGCTGTTCCGGGGTCAGTCGCTGACGATGGACCAGCAGCTTGACGCCAGCGAGATTTTCGGGCCGGTCATGCGCGGAGCCATGGACAACTACCTCGTCTCCAACGTCGAGGAGGAAGGGCTGCTGGGTGACGGCGAACTGCTGTTCCACGTCGACATTCCCTTCGTCCCCGCCCCCTATCTCGGCGGTTCGCTGCAGGCGCTCGATGTCGACCAAGGCGTGAGCGCCACCCGTTTCGCCAGCGCCTTCCGCGCCTGGGAGCAACTGCCCGAAGACCTGCAATGCCGCATCGACGGCAAGACCGTTCTGCATGTTCGCGGGCGCGAACTCGGACGCCGCACCACCCTTTCCGACTCACAGCCTGGCGACAATTGCGCCGTCCATGCGCTTGTCGGCCGGCAGGAGGGCACCGGGCGGCCCTATCTCTTCGCCTGCATGGACATGGCAGCACTCGTCATCGGCCTGTCCGAACCCGAAAGCGAATCCTTGCTGGAGGAGCTGTTCCGCCACCTCTACGCACCAGAAAACATTTACGAACACCATTGGCGGAACGGCGATCTTGTCGTCTGGAACAACCGCGCGATCCAGCATGCGCGCAGCCCGATCGAGCGCGGCAGGCGCACGCTGCAGCGCGTGGCCATTGCCGAGCTCGGCTACTGGGACCAGAGCCCGGCCGATCTCAAGACATTCGACGACCTGCAACGCGTCAAGAACAAGGCGGCCTGACCTATCATGAGCATTCGCGTCGGCATGGGAACGGGCCTGGGCGCCAACCTCAGCGCGAGCGATTACTGGCGCTGGATCGACTTCTGCGAAGAATCCGGCGTCGATTCGATCTGGCATTCCGACCAGTTACTGGGTGCCAATGTCGAGCCGATGGCGATGCTGGCAGCACTCGCCGCGCGCACCAGGAAGATGAAGTTCGGCACCAACGCGCTGGTCCTGCCGTTCCGCGATCCCGTCGTCATCGCCAAGGAATTCGCGACCATCGAATGGCTGAGCGAGGGCCGGCTGTTCCCGGTGCTGGGCGTCGGCATCGGCAACGATCCCTACTGGAAAGCGACCGGCACCAGCCCCAAGGCACGCGGGAAGATCTCCAACGAGATGATCGCGCTGATCCGGGCGTTGCTACAGGAGGAGGACGTGGAGTTCGAAGGCGAGCACTTCACCTTCCACGGCCCCGGAGTGCACCCCCGCCCCAACCGCAAGATTCCGCTGTGGATCGGCGGCAATTCCAGGGCCGCGGTCGAACGCACCGCGGCGATGGGCGACGGCTGGCTCGGCAGCCTGGTCGAGGCTGAAAAGGCAGGTGCTGCCCGGCGCGGGATCGAGGAAGCGCTCAAGCAAACCGGCCGCAGCATCGATTCAGACCATTACGGCATGAGCCTGCTGCTGCGCGTCGGCGCTCCGGATGATCCGGGCGTGGAGCGGACCAAGGCGAACCTGCGCCAGCGGCTCTCTCCCGACGGCGACCCGGCCCAGATCGACAGCATCTTCGCGGTCGGCACGCCCGACGACGTTACCGCCATGCTCGCCAGCCATGTCGAGAAAGGCATGTCGAAATTCGTCGTCCTGCCGCTCGCCAACGATATCGACGACCTGATGTCGCAGACGAAGCTGCTGGTGGAGCAGGTCCTGCCGCAGGTGGAGGATCGGTAATTCAGTCGTGGAGCAAGTGCGTCACGCAATTTGGGTGCGGTTGGAGCCGATAGCAGCGGACCCCGCCCTTACCTCTTCACAGGCGAAGCGATCAGGGCTTCGGCGGCAGGCGTCAGAGCGGTGCCGGAAGGCCGTGTTGCCTGGACCACTCCCCTGATGTCCACGGGGAGCCTCCGCTCGCCGGCCTCGATCCTGAGCTGGTCCGCATCGCCCGGTCTGCGGTGGCGCTGGCGGGGAGCGAGCGAATCGAGCTCAGGCGCGGCCGCAAGCTCCTTTTCCAGCTGCGCCCGCGCCGCCGCCATTTCGCGCTCGAAGGCGATGTCGTAGGCCGGCGGCTGGAACCAGTCGTAATTTCCGCCCGTCAGATGCCAGTCGCGGCGGTTGCGCATGTAGATCGAAAGCTCTTCGACTTCGACCCGGCCCGCAGGCGTAACCATCGGATAATGATTGGGAAACCCGTTGTCGGCGACATCGCTATCTGGTTCGGCATCGACCGGATCCTCGAATGGCACAGCAGCGACAGCCGCGTCGCCGAAATAGCGCGGAACCGTGTTCATTTGCTTGCCTACCGCAATGCCCAGGACAAGCCCGGCGAGTGTCATGCCTGCGATCGTGAGGCGGAATTTCAAGTCCGTCACCTCCTGGCGCCCTTATCCCCAACCGGACAGACGAGTTCAAGGGCCGACCCCCTGCTTCCGTTAACGCCGTCCTCAATCCGGACACACTTGCGGAAGTTTTACCCGCCAGTCAGCATCAGGTTGCGCTGGCCGTAGGTGAACTGCCCGGTCACCTGCGGATCGAGCAGGCTGTCGAGGTCCCAGCCATCGGCATTGAAGCGCGCACGGATGAGCTCGGGCTGGGCGAAGACCGCCAGGTGGCCACCTGCGATGTAAAACACCCGGTCGTTGATCGCGGCAGTTGCCGGGCTGCACAGCCAGGCGACGACAGCGGCGACATCCTCGCAGCGGCTGGTCGGCTCCTGCCCGTTCATGCCCGGCAGCCACTGGTTCGACATCGGCGAACGGCCAAGGTTCATGACAACATGCGCCATGTCTTCCTGAATCTCGCCGACCTCTCCCATGCGGGTGTCCGCGCAGGGCAGGATGGTATTGCAACGGATGCCGTATTCGCCGAGTTCCTGCGCGATCGCGCCGGTGAAACCAACGAGACCCTGCTTCGAGGAACCATAGGCGGTCATGCCATAATGGCCGAGCGCGCTGGGCGAAGTGACATTGACGATGCAGCCGCTACGCTGTTCGATCATGTGCGGTGCGGCGTGGTGGACCATGGCGAAGGCGCTCTTGAGGTTGACCCGAATGACTTCGTCCCAGACCTCTTCCGCAAGCTCGTGCACCTTGCCGTAGCCGAGGATGGCCGCCCCGTTGAACAGCGCGTCGATGCGGCCGAAAGTGCCGATGGCGTCGTTCACGGCGGACGCAGCGCCGTCCATGGTGGCGAGGTCTGCAGTGTTCGCCACCGCCTTGCCCCCCGCTGCAACGATCTCGTCCGCTACAGCCTGGGCAACACTCGCATCGCCACCACCACCCTTCACCCCGCCGCCAAGGTCGCAAACGACGACGCTGGCGCCCTCGGCTGCGAACTGCAGCGCCACCGCGCGGCCGATCCCGCGCCCGCCGCCGGTAACGACAGCGACCTTGCCTTCGAACCTGTTTGCCATCTGAGTCCTCTCCCCTTACCTCGCGGGCACGCCCAAGGCCCCTCCCCCATTGGGGGAGGCTGGGTGGGGGTATCCGCCGCCAGCAGTTGACACGCGAGGCTTCGCCTCGCTCCCCCTCCCCTTGATCCCCTCCCCGCGGAGAGGGGAGACACGATGCAATCAGGCGAAGACTTCCTCACCCTCCAGCTTGGTGCGATGCATCAATCGGCCGCTGGTATGGTCGTATGGCAAAGCCCGGTGCATGGTGCCGGTGTTGTCCCAGATCACCATGTCGCCCAGCTTCCAGTGGTGGCGATAGACGAAGCGCGGCTGGGTCGCCCAGTCGCGCAGCTGTACCAGCAGCGCCTCGCTCTCGGTGATCTCCATACCGACGACCTGCAGCGCGGTGCAGCCGAGAATCAGCGACTTGCGGCCGGACTGGTGCTTCCACACCAGCGGCAGCCTGTTGGAGCCGCGCGCCTGCAAGGCCTTGAGCTTTTCGTACGCGATTTCGGGATCGTAATAGAGCTGCGAACGCCACATCGCGTGGTCGACCTCGATGCCTTCGAGTGCCGCCTTCTCGTCGTCCGGCAACTCGTCATAGGCGGCATAGGTGTTGCAGAATTCGGTCTCGCCGCCCTCCTTCGAGAGCGAGCGACTGGACATGATCGAACCCAGAATCGGCTTCTGCGACATGGTGCCATCGATATGCCAGTAGAACGCGCCCTTGAGGTAATCCGCATTGGGATTGACCTTGGGGTCCATGGTGATCGGATAGACGCTGTCCTCGCCGTTCTTCGAGAACAGGCTCTCGCCTTCCTCATGAGCAAAGGTGCCGAGCGTGTGGGTGAAGGCGATCTGCTCCTCGTCGGTGAGATTGATCTCGGGGAACACGATCACTCCGCGCTCTTCCATCAGCGCACGAATATCGTCGCGCCTTTCGCCGCTCAGCAGCGTGTCCTTGTCGGTATTGATGACCGCGCCGATCTTCGGCGCGGCGTCGGATACGTCCCAGCGTGTCGCGGTGGTGGCCATGTGATGTCGCTCCTGTGGCGTTTGAGTACTTGTACAGTTTTCTGCCGATTCCGGTCAAGCAGGCGGTAACCGCAATGTCCGGATGGCCGAAGCACGATATTGGAGATATGGTGTTTACAGCGCACTACCGCCAGTGCGCCTTCACGAGGACGCATGACCACAGCCCATATCAACGCCATCGGCACCGCGGTCCCGCCGCACCAGGTGCACGATGCCTTCATGGGTTACGTCCATGGCTGGCTTGACGGAAGGGACCGCAAGCTGTTCAACCGCATGGCCGGCCGCGCCGGCATCGAGCAGCGCTATTCCTTCGTCGAGGCGCACCAGTTCGCCGACGGCAGCGTCAGCGACAGCGAAAACTTCTTCGGCTCTGGTGCATGGCCATCCACCGGCGAGCGCATGGCGCGCTACGAGCGATGGGCGCCACAGCTCGCACTCGAGGCCATCGCCGCGCTGGACGGCGATATCGCCGATGCCAGGATCACCCACCTCGTCGTCGCCTCCTGCACCGGCTTCGTCGCACCCGGGATCGACCAGCTGATCGTTGCGGCAACCGATATCGACCCTTCGGTCGAGCGCACGGTCGTCGGCTTCATGGGTTGCTACGCGGCAGTCAATTCGCTGCGGCTGGCACATCACATCGTCCGCTCCGAGCCCACCGCGCGGGTCCTGGTGGTGTCGGTCGAGCTGTGCACACTGCATTTCCAGCGCACTACCGATCTTGAGAAGATACTTTCGATGATGCTGTTCGGCGACGGGGCAGCAGCCGCGATCGTCACTGCCGAGGATAGCGGCATCGCACTCACCGATTTTCGTGCCTCGACCATCGCCGGCAGCGGCGAATCGATCAGCTGGCGGATCGGTGACCAGGGTTTCGACATGGTGCTGGACGGGCAGGTCCCGACCCTGATCGCCGACGCGCTGGCACAGGAGCGGGGACGCAGCGATGCGGACGGATTGCTGCGAGGAGTTGCTCCGGAGGACTTCGGCCTGTGGGCGGTCCATGCCGGCGGGCGCAGCGTGCTCGACGCGGTCGAAAAGGGGCTGGAGTTGCCCGCCGATGCCCTTGAGAATTCGCGCGATATCCTGCGCCGCTTTGGCAATATCTCCTCGGCGACGCTGCTGTTCGTGCTGCAAGCCATGCTGACACAGCGCGCAGGGGAGAGACGCCGCGCGAACGGCAGCGGACTTCCTCCCGAAAGCGGCATGGCGATGGCCTTCGGCCCGGGCCTGGCCGCAGAGACCTTCCGCTTCAGGATGCTGTGATGCCGGACTTCTCCCGCCGTTCCAGCGAACCCGAATGGATGGACGGCGCGGACGTGTCGCAGGAGGATTTCGCCGGCTGCCTCGCCGATCTGGACCGGGTCAACTCACTGACACTGACCCGCAAGCCGACGCTCGCCTTCGTCGGCGAGGCGCTGGCGGCCGCGCCCGCCGGAAGCGCACCTGTGGTCGTCGACGTCGGCTTCGGCGCGGGCGACATGCTGCGCGCGATCGAGCGCCTGTGCCAGCGCAAGGGACACGCCGCCCGCCTCATCGGCATCGATCTCAACCCACGCAGCGAACCCTATGCAAGGGCGCATACCGCTGCCGACTCGGCCATCGAATGGCGCACCGGCGACCTCTACGACTGGCCGGAAGGCGAGCCGCTCGACCTCGTCATATCCTCGCAGGTGACCCACCACATGGACAATGCGGAGATCGTTCAGTTCCTCGCTTGGATGGAGGAGCGCACGCGGCTTGGTTGGCTCGTCAACGATCTTCACCGCCACCGGTTCGCCTATCATGGCTTCCGCCTGCTTAGCTGGCTGATGCGCTGGCATCCGATGGTGCGCCACGACGGCGCGATCTCGGTGCTGCGCTCGTTCACCCGCGCGGAGTGGGACCGCCTGCTGGGGTCCGCCGGGATCGAAGGCGAGGTGGCGATCTCCTGGCACCTGATGTTCCGCTACGCCGTCGCCCGGAGAAAATGGTGAACGAAACGCTGGTGCTGGGCGGCGGCCTCGCCGGGGCGGGCGCGGCGAGCCTGCTCGCTGCTGCGGGGAGGCCCGTGCGGCTGCTGGAGCGCGAGCCCGGGCCGCATCACAAGGTCTGCGGCGAGTTCCTCTCGGTCGAGGCGCAGCGCGACCTCGAACGGATCGGCCTCGATATCGCGCGGCTCGGCCCGGTGCCGATCGGCGGTGTGCGGCTGGTGAGCGGCGAGCGCGAGGCGGAAAGCGCCCTGCCCTTCACCGCGCTGGGCCTCAGCCGCAAGCTGCTCGACGAGGCCCTGCTGGACCATGCCGCCACGCTTGGAGCACAGATCGAACGCGGCGTGAGGATCACGCAGGTCAACGATGGCAGGGTCGCCACCAGCCATGGCGACTCCCTGTCTGACACCATCCTGCTCGCCACCGGCAAGCATGACGTCAGGGGCGCAAGCCATAAGGCGCCTCGCGGCGGGGATGGCTATGTCGGCTTCAAGATGCATTACCGCGCCGGAGCCCGAACCCGCCGGGAGCTTGCCGGCATGATCGAACTCGTTGTTTTCAAAGGCGGCTATGCCGGGATGCAACTGGTTGCCACCGACGTCATGAACCTGTGCCTGATCGTCAGGCGCGCCCGGCTGGCCGACGCAGGAGACTGGGAGCGCCTCCTGCTCGCCCTAATGGATGAGCCCGGCATGAGGCGGCGGCTGGAGGATGCCGAGGCCCTGTTCGACAAGCCGCTGGCAATCTCCGGCCTCCCCTACGGCCATGTCTGCAAGGATGCGGACGGGCTCTACCGCCTCGGCGACCAGGCGGCGATGACCGCCTCGCTCACTGGCGACGGCATGGCGATCGCGCTCAGAAGTGCTGTGGCGGCGAGCGAGGCAGTGCTTTCTGGAACACCGCCCGAGCTGTTCCAGCGCCACTTCTCAAAGGAAGTGACCGGCCAGATCTCCCGCGCGATGTTGCTGCAGCGGGCAGCAGAAGCGCCGCCGCTGCTGGCTTTGGCCTTGCCGATTCTGAAGCTGTGGCCGCGCCTGCTCGGCCATGCTGCGGCGATGACGCGGCTGCCAGCCTGATCAGCCCTTCTGCGCCTGCAGTTCGATCACCTGGCCGAGGCAGAACAGCCCGGTGGCGACGATGTCGGTGTAGACGAAACCCTGGATGAGGTCCTCGGTGAGCGCTTCCGGATCGCTGGGCCTGAGCGCCATCACCGACATGCGTCCTTCCATCGCCGGGTTGGAGCAGTTCTCAAGCCGCTGTAGCACCGGCTCGATACTGTCGAAACTCGGGAACCGCAGGCCGAAATGCGGAATCCCGTAAGGCAGCGTGCGGGCCCGATGGCGATAGGCATCGACGACGTCGGCCAGCGGTTCTTCCTTGGCGATGGTCGCTTTCAGCACGTCCTCAAGCTCCCGCTGCGGCGGTCGGATTTCCGAGAGATACATCACATTGTTGACCGGATCCTGATCGCCCTCGTCGGGATGGACGCACATATAGGTGCTGCCCATCTCGCTGACCTGCGGCGTATCGATGACGGTGCAACCGAGCATCTCCAGCAGCTCGACCGCGAGCTCGCGGTCGCCGGTCTGATACAACAGCTCGACATGGTTGAGGCCCTTGCCGTGATAGTTTTCATAGAGGGTCATCGCATGCTCTCCCGTTCAGGCTTGCGGATGGCGAAGTGGGCAAGGTGACACTGCGAAGTTGACCGTAACGGTCAGGCGAAACACTGTCACCTTGCTCTCGAATCCATATAAATATTCAGTTCTAAACAGCTAATATTAATCATTCTTTCCAAATCCTATCGGATTGCGGCTGCAAACCGGGATGTGACCATCCGTTTGGCCTCAACCCGCGTATGCGCGGTGGCCCTTTGCACTCGCGAGTATATCCGTTTCGCAGGATGTAGGAAAATGCTCAACCTACTCCTCAGCCCAGCCCGACCGTGTAACTATCGACCCCGCTCCTCAGCATCCTGCCGCCGATGCGCCCGGTCGGGCTGTTGTTATGGGCCACCGGCACCCCGTTGACGATGACGTTGTGGATGCCCACCGCATCGCCATAGAGCCGCATCTCGCCGCCTGGCAGGTCGCCGCGCATCTCAATCGGACCGCAATCCACCGTGCCGGGATCGAAGTTTTCGTTTAAGGAAGCGGCGACCACCG
>CAYPFE010000053.1:0-11119 GCA_964409895.1 uncultured Novosphingobium sp. | reverse complement strand
TCGGTTGCGCCGGTACCGTCGACGCCTATGTTCGGGGCCTTGCCTGACGCGGGAGAGTAATGCGGGAGAGTGGCATATGGATGCGATCGCGACCACGGAAAGCGCAGTTGCACGGCTTGTAGAGCAGACGGACTATGCCACCGGGCTCGACATGCCTTTTGCAGAAATCCGCGACCTCCAGATCGCGGCGATGAACGAGAGGCTCCAGCAACAGATCGGCGATATCAGGCTGGTGAAGCTGCGCGCCGAGGATGCGGGGATCAACGAAATCGCGTCGTTCGAAGATGTCGCCCCGCTGCTGCTGCCGCACACCGTCTACAAGAGCTATCCGGAGAGCTTCCTTCGTCTGAGCAAATGGGACAAGTTGACGAAGTGGCTGGGCACAATGTCCACGGCCTCGTTCGACACATTCGATCTCGATGGCATCGGCGATATCGATGAATGGGTGGAACGGCTCGCGGATGCCGGTCACTTCCTGTCGTGTTCGAGCGGCACGACCGGAAATCCGGCCTTGCTGTTGAGCAACCGTTGCGACGTGGAATTCGCGTCGGCCAATCTGGCCAGGTCTGCGCTGTGGGCGACAGAGCTACAGCCACTGAAGGACCGGACGATGTTCGCCTTCGCGGTGCAGACCCAGACCCCCAAGGGAAAGTTGCAGCTCGGCGGTCTCGCCAATGCCTTCCTGAATCCGGACAGCACGCCGTTCCGCTTTCCGGTTCCTGCGATCACCATCGGCTCAATCATGCGGATGATCACCTTGCGCAAGGCGGTTGCCGACGGCACCGCATCTCCAAGCGAAATCGCTGAATATGATTCCGAATCCGCTACCCGGCAGAAACTTGTCGACGAAGCCGTGGGCAAGAGCGCCGACGCACTGATCGCGGCCCGGGAAAAGAAACTCTACATTACCGGTATGTGGTCCCAGCTGTTCGCCGTGGCGAACGAAGTGCGCAAGCGCGGCTATTCCGCGAAGGATTTTCATCCGGAAAACTGCCTGGTTCAAGCCGGCGGGCTGAAGGGCGCGGTGCTGCCGGACGATTTCCGGGAAACGATCTACTCAACTCTCAACATCACGCCCGAATATCTGTTCCAGTTCTATTCGATGCAGGAAATCCAGACGACCATGTCCAAGTGCCGGGAGGGCGGGCGCTATCACATTCCGCCCTCGCTGGTGTGCCTGCCACTCGACAAGGATGGCGAGAAGCTCCTGCCGGGCGTGGGCGAGGGCAGGGTCGAAGGCCGCGCCGCCTTTTTCGATCTGTCGGTCGAAGGCCGCTGGGGCGGTATCATCTCCGGCGACAAGATCGAGGTCGATTACGGGCCCTGTGTTTGCGGTGCACGTTCGCCCTCGATCGCGGACAATATTGCTCGTTTCAAGGACCTTGAAGGTGACGACAAAATCACCTGCTCCGGCACACTGGACGCCTATGTCCGGGGCGTGGGATAGGCGAGGAGAGACATTCGATGGATGCCATTGTAAAGCACGACGCCTTGCCAAATATCGCGGAACTGGTGGGGCATATCGAGGGCTATACCGGCCACGATTTGACCTATGCCGAGGTTAGGGACAAGCAGATTGCGGCGATGAACGAGCGCCTCCAGCAACGGCGCGAAGATATCAAGCTGGTCGCCTTTCGCGCCGAGGAAGCAGGGATCGACGAGATCACCTGTCTTGAGGACGTGGTCCCGCTGCTCCTGCCGCACACCGCCTACAAGAGCTATCCCGAGAAGTTCCTGATCGACAAGCGTTGGGACAAGCTGACCAAGTGGCTGACGACCGTATCGACGTCGAGCCTCGATGACGTCGATCTCTCGGGACTCTCGGATATCGACGAATGGGTAGAGCGGCTTGCCGAAGCGGGGCACTACCTGTCGTGTTCGAGCGGTACCACGGGCAACCCGGCGATGCTGATGAGCTCCAGCGGCGATGCCGCCTTCACCACCGACGACAACGTCAAGGCGGCACGCTGGGCGACGGAGATCAGGCAGGTGCGGGATCACCGCTTGGTGTCGCTGGCGATGATTACCAGGACGCCGCGCGGTACGGTGATGGGCAAGGGATTGGCGGCGGCCTTCTATGATCCCGAGCGGGAGCCTATCGGCTTCCAGGTTCCGGCCGTCACGGTGGGATCGGTCACCAAGATGATCGCGCTCAGAAAGAAAATGGCCGACGGCACGGCGACGCCCGCGGAAATCCAGGAATTCGACGCGGAGACGGAAACGCGCCAGAAGATTGTCGACGAGGCCATCGGCAAGGCGGCGGACGCGATCATCGCCGTACGGCATGAAAAGCTGTATTTTACCGGGCAGTGGGCGATCCTTCATCCGGTCGCCGAGGAAGTGCGCAAGCGCGGCTATTCGGCAAAGGATTTTCACCCGGAAAATTCGATCTATCTGGCCGGCGGGCTCAAGAAGGCGAAGCTGCCGCCGGACTATCATGAATTCGTGCTCGGCACCTTCAATCTCAAGCAACCCTATATCTTCCACATCTATGGCATGCAGGAAATCCAGACGGTCATGCCGAAATGCAGAAAAGGCGGGCGCTATCACATCCCGGCCTGGCTGGTGTGCCTGCCGCTGGATCGCGATGGCGAGAAGCTGATGCCCGGCGTCGGTGAGGGCAAGGTCGAGGGCCGCGCCGCCTTCTTCGACCTGTCTGTCGAGGGCCGCTGGGGCGGGATCATCTCGGGCGACAAGATCGAGGTGGATTACGCCCCCTGTGACTGCGGTGCGAAATCGCCTTCGATTTCCGAGCCGATCCAGCGCTATGCCGACCTTGAAGGCGACGACAAGATCGCGTGCTCGGGAACCATTGATGCCTACGTTAGGGGTATTTCCTGAGCCGATTGAATGAAACGGTGTTATATTCCGCCGACAAGTGGAGAAAGATCATGAATGAACTGACCGATGTCACCGCCACCGACGAACCCGTCGATTCCGCGCCTTTCTTCGTTCGCGGCAAGGTCATCGAAGGCGCCGACTCGATCCAGCGATCACGCGATCTTGGCGTCACCTTCGCGACGCCCAAGCTGCCGCTCGACGAACTTGTTCACCCGCGCACCGAGCTGCCGCCATTGCTCAACACGCCACTGAACGAAATCATCGATTTCCTCCACGAGGCCGGCCAGAAGCTGTGCGACGGCAAGAATCCCTATGTCGAGGCCTGTATCGACCGCATGGCGAAAGTCAGCCTCGCGCCGCGCAGCGTCGTCGCCTACCAGATGACCAACGCGTCGGAATATCTCGATCGCAAGGTGCTGCGCGAGGTTGTCGAGCAGAACTTCCCCAACCCGGACGCGCTCGACGGCTGGGTGCCGCACAACGACCACCAGGGCCGCCGCAGCTTCATCCGCGCCTTCGCCCCGCGCCTCGTGCATGTGCTGCCCGGCAACTCGCCCGGCATGGGCGTGCACTCGATCGCCCAGAGCGCGCTGGTGAAGTCGGTGAGCCTGTTCAAGATGCCGTCGGCCGACCCGTTCTCGACCGTGGCGTTCCTCAGGACCATGGCCGATATCGACCCGAACCACCCGGTCGTGCAGTCGATGAGCGCGGTCTACTGGCGCGGCGGCGACGACAGCGTGGAGCGCATCCTCTACCGCCCTCAATATTTCGACAAGCTGGTCGCCTGGGGCGGCGGCGATGCAATCAACTCGGTGATGAAATACATCGGCCCCGGCTTCCAGCTGGTATCCTTCGATCCCAAGACCTCGATCTCGATGGTCGGCAAGGAAGTCTTCGATTCCGACGAAAACATCGCCGAGGCGGCGGAACTCAACGCGCGTGACGTTTCGATCCTCAACCAGGAAGCCTGCGTCTGCTCGCGCTTCACCTTTATCGAAGGCACGCCCGAAGATGCTGACCGTTATGCCGAGGTGCTGTCCGAGCGACTGCGCATCGACCGCTTCGATGAGGGCAATCCGCGCCCGCTCGAAATGGAGCTGAAAGAGCAGATCGACGTCCTTCGCATGATGGATGACGAATATGGCGTATTCGGCAGGTCTGACGGCCGTGGCGTCGCCATCCGTTCGGAGGAACCGGTCGATTTCCATCCGCTGCAGAAGACGTCGAACGTCGTGTGCGTACCGGACCTGATGGATGCGATGAAATACGTCAATGTCGCCACTCAGACCGTCGGAGTCTATCCGTTCAACCGGATGCCGGAACTGCGCGACCATCTCGCCAGCGGCGGCGCCCAGCGCGTTGTCAGGCTCGGCGAGGCCGGCCCCAGCGCGATCGGCAACCCGCATGACGCGATGTACCCGCTGCACCGCTTCGTCCACTGGATGGCGAACGAGGACGGCTGCGTGAACGACGGGTAGGTACGCACCCCGCTGCGACTAGCCTCGCCTGCGGTCCGGCAAGTCTCACTCCCCTCCCGCTTGCGCGAGGGGTAGGGGGTGGGTCTTGTTCCGGCTTGCGCTTTGGCCTGCCGCAAGGCATCCCCCCAACCACGTCATAGTTGCAGGAAGGGGATGCCAGAATGGCCGCATATGTAGTCTTCATTCGCGAGGGCGAGATCATCGATCCGGAGGCCATGCAGGCCTATCGCGACGGCAATGCCGCCGGTGCCCCTGACCCGGACATGAAGGTTCACACCGTTTACGGCGAGATGGAAACCATCGAGGGCGAACCCGCCGACGGCATCGTCATCCTCGAATTCCCGACGTTCGAGAGGGCGAAGGAATGGTATTACGGGCCGTACAACGAACGGGCCAAGTTCCGCCAGAAGGCCGCGCCCTATCGCGGCTTCATCATCCAGGGGATGTAATTCATTGAAAAAGCTGAATTGGCGCAGCAGCACGCTGCTGGTTACGGCACTGGCAGGATCCCTGCTGGCGTGGAAGGCGCAGGCAAGTTCCGATGAGGAGAAGCAGTCTGCCAGCAGCTTTTTGCAAGGCGGCTACCTTGCACGGGAGGACCTGCCGGACAGCCTGGCGATCAATCCTCTGCCGCCCTCTGAAGGATCGGCGGCGATGGCGCGTGACGAAGAGCGCGCCATGGAGGCGATAGTCCAGCAGGGAACTCCGCGCTTCGAGTTGGCGGCAGCGGACGCCGCCTTCTTCCTGCCGGGTGGCGACAGCGTGTTTTCCTGCTCGGCGGGCTTCGTCATCGGCCCCAAGACCACGCCGAAGCTGTTCGCGCTGTTGCGCAAGAGCGTCGCCGACCTTGCGCTCGCGGTCTATCCGACCAAGAACCACTACCAGCGGCAACGCCCCTTCATGGTCAACGGTCATCCGACATGCACGCCCGATCACGAGCCTATGCTGAGGCAGGACGGCTCCTACCCCTCCGGCCATACCGCCATCGGTTACGGCTGGGGCCTGATCCTCGCGGAAGTCGTCCCCGAACGGGCAACGCAACTGGTCGCGAGGGGACGCGTTTTCGGCGATAGCCGCAGGATCTGCAACGTCCACTGGCAAAGCGATGTCGACGAGGGCCAGCAGGTCGGTGCCGCCGTCGTCGCGCGGTTGCACGCCGACGCGCAGTTCCGAGCCGATGTCGAGGCGGCGAGAGAGGAATATGCGCAACTGGCCGGCAGCCTGCCTCAGCCCGATTGCACGCTGGAAGACGCGGCGTTCGAGCGGAACGCGGCTGACGACGCCGCCGCCGAATAGGGTTCTGACGTCAATCATCATCGCAGGTGGGACCGCATCATGACAAAAAAGCTCACAGTTCTGATTTCGGGCCTTGCGTTGGCATTCGCCCAGCAGGTGTGGTCCGCACTTCCGACGAATGCGATAGCGCCCGGATTCGCGACCCAGGCGGCCAAGGGCGGGAAGTCCTTTGGCTTCAATCTTCGAGCCGCACTCGCAGACGGGCCGGTAGTGCTCTACTTCTACCCCAAGGCGTTTACCCAGGGCTGCACGCTGGAAGCCCGCGCCTTTGCCGAAGCGATTGGCGAGTTCGAAGCGGCGGGAGCGAGGGTGCTGGGCATGTCGGCGGACGATATCGATACGCTGAAGCGGTTTTCCACCGAGGAGTGCGCCAGCAAGTTCGCCGTCGGCGTCGCGAGCCCGGCGATCATTGAAGCATATGATGTGGCGCTCAAGCGGGAGGGGATGCCGGGCGGCCTCTCCAACCGGACGAGCTATGTCATCTCGCAAAGCGGCAAGATCACGCTTGTTCATTCCGACATGGACTATCGCGACCACGTTCGGCTGACGCTCGCCGAGGTCAAGCGTCTCAAGTCAAGCAAGTAGCGGACTGTTGATGGCGTTTTGGTGGCCATTTGGTGCCACTTGTGCGATCCGGCCCAAGCCCTGTATTGCCCCGGCTTTACAAAGATGGGCGCTTCGCTAAGCGGGGCGCCAGCAATGCGGGAGTCGCCAGGGAATGCGTGCCGAAGGCCAGGCCAATATCGACCGAATCGAAGCGGCCCTGGAGCTTGTGCGCCGGTTTCTTGACTGGGACCGCGCATTGCGGCGCTACGACGAGCTTAATGCCCGGGTCGAGGACCCTGACCTTTGGAACGATCCGAAGGAAGCAGAGGGCGTCATGCGTGAGCGGCGCAGGCTGGAATCCGCCATCGGTACGGTCAACGAGATCAGCCGCGAGATGGCAGACGCGGTGGAATTCGTCGAACTCGGAGAAGCCGAGGAAGATCAATCGGTTGTCGAGGAAGGGCTGGCGACACTGGCGAAGCTTGCGGACCGCGCCGATGCCGACAAGGTTCAGGCCTTGCTGGCAGGCGAGGCCGATGGCAACGACACCTATCTCGAAATTCATGCGGGGGCTGGCGGCACGGAAAGCCAGGACTGGGCCGAAATGCTCCAGCGCATGTACACGCGCTGGGCGGAACGGCGTGGATTGAAGGTCGAAATGGTCGATTATCACGCTGGCGAACAGGCCGGCATCAAGAGCTGTACTCTGCTGATCAAGGGTGAGAACGCCTATGGTTACGCCAAGACCGAAAGCGGCGTGCATCGGCTTGTCCGCATCAGTCCCTACGATAGCTCCGCGCGCCGCCACACCAGTTTCTCGAGTGTCTGGGTCTATCCGGTGATCGACGACAGTTTCGAAATCGACATCAATCCGTCAGACCTCAAGGTCGATACCTATCGCGCTTCGGGGGCCGGCGGGCAGCACGTCAACACCACCGATTCTGCGGTTCGCATCACGCACCAGCCCTCCGGCATCGTCGTTGCCAGCCAGATCGAACGTTCGCAGCACCGCAACCGCGAAATTGCCATGGGCATGCTAAAGGCACGGCTCTACGAAGAGGAAATGCGCAAGCGCGAGGAAGCTGCGAGCGCAGAACATGCATCGAAATCCGACATTGGCTGGGGCCATCAGATCCGTTCCTATGTGTTGCAGCCGTATCAGCAGGTGAAGGACTTGCGGACGGGAGTCACGTCTCCCACGCCCGGTGATGTCCTCGATGGCGAGCTCGACCCATTCATGGCCGCAGCGCTGGCGCAGCGGGTGACCGGTGAATCGGTCGAGGTGGAGGACATCGATTGAGATCGGCCAGGATCGCCTTGGCCGGTTTGCTTTTGCTGACTGGGTGTAACGGTGACGCCGGCGATGGCGATCGGCCCAAGTCCGCGCTCGAATTTCCGCAACCCGACAGGCCGGTATCCGAGACCGGTAGGAACCAGTTTTCCACCGAGGTGGCTCGCGACAGCGTCAACGAAGCTCAGACGCTCATGGACCTTGCCGAAATCGGACGGGGTATGACCGTGGCCGATATCGGTGCGGGTGAAGGCTACTACACAGTCCGGTTGGCCGAAAGGGTTGGCGTTCAGGGAAGAGTTCTTGCCCAGGATATCGATCAGGGCGCGCTGCGAAGGTTAGGTAGCCGGGTCGAACGCGAACGTCTCGACAACGTCTCGATCAAGCTTGGCGCCGAGGACGATCCGCATCTGCCGGCTGCGAGCTTCGACAGGATCTTTCTGGTCCACATGTATCATGAGGTCACCGAGCCCTATGCATTCCTTTGGCGGCTGCGTCCGGCGTTGCGCAAGGAAGGAAGGGTTATCGTCGTCGAGGTGGACAGGCCGACAGACGAACACGGCATCGCTCCGTCCCTGCTCTTCTGCGAATTCGCCGCAGTGGGCTTCCGTTTGACTGAATTTGTCCGTAAACCGGAGCTACAAGGATATTTCGCTCAGTTCGAGGCGACTGGAAAACGGCCAGCGCCATCGGCAATCCGCCCTTGCCAACAGGCGGGAGAATCAGCAGAGGGCGGGAATTGATGGTACTCGCCACAGGAAAGTCCGCGTAAAGATGAATTTCAAGGGTCTCAAGCCCATCCTGTATGGAGGCCGCGAGGTCTGGCCGATCGTAGAAGGCGGCAAAGGCGTGTCTGCGTCGAACCACGCGAGTTCGGGCGCATGGGCTGCTGCCGGCGGTATCGGTACCGTAAGCGCAGTCAATGCCGACAGCTACGATGCCGAAGGCAAGATCATTCCGCAGATTTATGCGGGTTTGACTCGCCTGGAACGCCATCAGGAACTGATGCGCTTCGCGATCGACGGAGGTGTCGAACAAGTCCAACGGGCTCATGAAATCGCTGGAGGCCGAGGCGCGATCAACATCAATATCCTGTGGGAACTGGGCGGCGCCCAGCCAATCCTGGAAGGCATCCTCGAACGCACGAAAGGCATGGTTGCCGGCGTTACCTGCGGTGCAGGCATGCCCTACAAGCTCAGCGAAATTGCGTCACGGTTCAACGTCAACTATCTGCCGATCGTCAGTTCGGCGCGCGCGTTCCGGGCGTTGTGGAAGCGAGCCTATCACAAGTTTCCGATTTGCTCGGCGCGGTCGTTTACGAGGACCCTTGGCTGGCGGGCGGGCACAACGGATTGTCGAACGCCGAGGATCCGCTCAGCCCCGAGGATCCCTATCCCCGGGTCAAGGCGCTGCGTGAAACAATGCGTTCAGAAGGCGTGTCGGAGAACGTCCCGATCGTGATGGCGGGTGGGGTCTGGTATCTGCGCGAATGGGAAGACTGGATCGACAATCCGGAGCTCGGCCAGATCGCCTTCCAGTTCGGTACGCGACCGCTACTAACGCACGAGAGCCCCATCCCGCAGGGCTGGAAGGATGCCTTGCGCGAGATCGAGCCGGGAGACGTGTTGCTGCATCGCTTTTCGCCGACGGGCTTTTATTCGTCGGCGGTTCGCAATTCCTACCTGCGCAACCTGGAGGCCCGGTCCGACCGCCAGATTCCGTACTCCAAGGTCGAAGCAGGCGAACACACCGTAAAGCTCGACGTTGGCGTGCGCGGCAAGAATTTCTGGGTCACGCCCAAGGATCTCGAACGTGCCCGTACCTGGTCGACGGCAGGATTCACCGAGGGTTTGCGGACGCCTGACGACACGATCATCTTCGTCGATCCGTCAGAGCGCGACCAGATCCGGGAGGATCAGGCCGGCTGCATGGGCTGCCTGTCTCATTGCGGATTTTCGTCTTGGAAGGATCATGACGATTATTCAACTGGCAGGCTCGCTGATCCTCGCAGCTTCTGTATCCAGAAAACGCTACAGGACATTGCCCATGGTGAGCCTGTCGACCAAAACCTGATGTTCGCCGGCCATGGGGCTTACCGTTTCAAGCAGGATCCGTTCTATTCGAACAACTTTACGCCGACGGTCAAGGAACTGGTCGACCGGATCCTGACGGGCGATTGACCGAAATTGCGGGCGGCAGCGGAGGACTAGTCTTGCGCGTGATCCTGATGGCAGTCGGCGATGACAAGCCGGGGCTGACCCGGTCTCTCGCTGACGCGATAGTCGAAGCCGGCGGCAATTGGCTTGAGAGCCACTTTGCTCGGCTGGGCGGTAAGTTCGTTGGCTCGGTTCTTGTCGAACTCCCCCAGGAGAGGCTCGATCAGCTCGACGCGGCTGCCGCAGCGATGGATGCTTCAGGGTTTCACGTAACGCTAACGCCGTCGCGCGATGGCGATGAGACCGAGGGACGTGTCCTATGCTTCGAACTCGTGGGTCGTGACCGGCCAGGCATCGTCCAGGAAGTCTCGTCAGCGCTGGCAGCGCTCAATGTCAACATCATCGAACTGGAATCCGGGACCGAAGCCGAAGCCATGTCGGGCGATCGCCTGTTTCGGGCCCGCGCCTGCGTGCAGATACCAGAGGCTTTGCCGCTCGATCGCGTTCAGGAAGAGATCGAACGTATTTCCGGCGAGATCATGGTCGACTTCGAGGATTGAGGCCGCCCGCGAAGGCGGCGCTCAGTCACTTCAATCCAGTTCCCAGGCCCTTTCACCGTGACTGGTGATGTCCAGCCCTTCGCGTTCCTCGTCCTCGCTGGCGCGCATCTTGAACAAGACGCCGACCATGACTGCGATGATCACACTGACGATTGCCGACCAGACCAGGGTTACGCCTACACCCATCAACTGTCCGATGAACTGGCTGCCCATCGCGACACCGTCTCCATAGCCGGTGCCGCCGAAATCCTCGGAGATAAACACCGCGAGGAGCAACGAGCCGGTCATGCCGCCGACACCGTGCACCGCAAATACGTCCAGTGAATCGTCGATGGTAAGCTTCTGCTTGACCAGCTGGATAGCGAAGAAACAGATCACGGCGGCTACCACGCCGAACAGGATCGCTGCTCCCGGTGATATGAAGCCCGCAGCCGGGGTCACGGTCGCAAGTCCTGCGATTGCGCCCGTTGCGAAGCCGACACTGGTCGGCTTGCCGACCATGACCCGCTCAATCAGGATCCAGACCATCGCTGCGGCACTGGCAGCGGCGTGAGTGTTGATGATTGCGGATGCGGCATCGTCGTTGGCCGCGAGTGCCGAACCACCGTTGAAGCCGAACCAGCCTACCCAGAGGAGCGCAGCGCCAGCCATGGTTAGCGAGGGGCTGTGCGGCAGCATCAGGGTCTTGGGAAAGCCGCTGCGCTTGCCTAGAAGAATGGCTACGATCAGGGCTGAGACACCGGCGGTGGTGTGGACGACTATTCCCCCGGCGAAATCGAGCGTTCCGAACTGGCTCGATAGCCAGCCGCCGCCCCATACCCAGTGCGCGACAGGGGCATAGACGAGCAGTCCCCACAGAGCGCAAAATCCGATCACCCAGCTGAAGCGGGCCCTGTCGACCCAGGCGCCAGCCATCAGCGCGGGCGTGATGGCTGCGAAAGTCATCTGGAA
>CAYPFE010000052.1:0-11145 GCA_964409895.1 uncultured Novosphingobium sp. | reverse complement strand
TTCCCTATGAGGGTTCGCCGGTTCCGGGCCTCAAGAACGAGGATTTCGCCAATCTCAAGATGCCGGTGCTGATCTTCCGCTCCGGCCAGTCCGACCCGCACCACCCTCGCTACACCACCGAACAGGTCCATGCGCTGATCCCCGGTTCGACCATGGTCGAGCCGCCGTGGGGCGACCGCGAATGGGTCGATCGCATGGCTACGCCTGAGGGCGGGCTGTTCAAGAGCTGGGGCCAGCTCGCCCCGCAGCTGCTCGAATTCGACGCGGATTGAGGGCTTGGCCCATTTCCTCTTGGTCGCCGGCGCTTTCCACGGTGCCTGGTGCTGGGAGCTGGTCGTGCCGCTGCTCGAAGCGAATGGGCACCGCGCCCAACCGGTGGAACTGCCGGGCATGGGCGCGGACGCGACGCCGTTTGACGAGACCTCTTTCACCAACTGGGCATGGACGGTCGCCGACGCCGCCAGTGCCTGCGCGGAGAAGCCGATCGTCGTCGGGCACAGCCGCGGCGGGGTGGTGATCAGCCAGGCCGCCGAACTGGCGCCCGAGGCAATCCGCCTGAACGCCTATCTCGCGGCACTGCTGCTCGGCGACGGGAAGTGCGGGCTCGACCAGCCGGCGATGGATGGCCGCGACACCCGTGCGCCCGACTTTGTTAACTCGCCGGACGGTATACGGATCATCGCCGATGACCGCCTGCTCGACGCGGCCTACGAATTCGCAAGCCCGGAGCTCAGGCAGCGCGCCGCCGGGCTAGTTACGCCCGAGCCGGTTTTCGGGCTCACCACCCCGCTTGCGCTCACTCCGGAGCGCTACGGAACCGTGCCGCGCGCCTATATCGAATGCGTGCGCGACCTGGTGGTGTCGCTCGAATTGCAGCTCGCCATGCAGGCCCGAGAACCCTGCGAAATCGTGCGCACCATCGATACCGATCACTGCCCGACCTATTCCGCGCCCGTCCTGCTGGCCGACACACTCGACGATATCGCGCGCTCCCTCTGAACAATCCCGTCTTTGCGTCCAGGTGCAGCGATGATAGCCTGCCCGGGGCAACTGGGAGAGCAAGACATGACCCGCATCACCGTGATCCAGCCGCCGGACCGCAGCGACGCGATCCTGCCGCACGGCTACCGTCCGCGCATGGCCGCCGCGATGGAGGAACTTGCCGAAGCGGTCTACCAGGAAACGACGCTCAGTTTCCGCGAGGCGGAGGGTGCGCGCATCCGCATCGCGCATATCAACGGCTGCCTGATGTGCCAGGGCTATCGCATCGCCGAGATGCTGCCCGAGGCCCTGCGCAACATGGCTTCCGTAGCCACGCCGAATGTCGAGGGACGAGGCGAAGCACCGACTGAGGAGTACTACCGAGCCGCTTCCGGCGAGAACTGGCGTGAAAGCGACCTGTTCTCCGAGCGCGAGCGCCTCGCCATCGAATATGCCGAGCGGATCGCGCTTGCTCCCTCGCCGCTGCCCATGGACGACGAGTTCTGGGACAGGCTGCATGCGCAATTCGACGAGGGCGAAATTGCCGACCTCTCCTATTCGATCACCTGCTGGATCGCGACCGGACGCATGGTCCACATCCTCGGCCTCGATGGTTCCTGCGACATCCGGGCTGCGGCGGAGTAGGTCCGTGGCAACGAAGACCCGGCTGAGCGCCAAACCCCTCACCGCAACCATCGGCTCGGTGATCGACGGCGTCGATTGCGCCCGCCCGCTGGACGCCGAAACCGCCACCGGCATCCGCCAGGCGCTGCTGGATCGCGGCGTCGTGTTCTTACGTGAAACTGATATGGACGCAGGCCAGCTCCACGATTTCGTCTCGCATTTCGGCGATCCGGTGCACATCGACTATTTCGGAAAGCCCGGTGACGACAGCTTCGAGACGCCATGCCAGCGCGACGAGATCGTGACCGGCAGCCTCACCCCTTCGCGCCGCTCGACCGCAGTATGGCATGCCGACATCTCCTGGATTCCGCATCCGCCGGCGATCACCGCGCTCCGCGCGGTCGAGGTGCCGGACGTCGGCGGCGACACTTGCTGGGCCGACATGGAAGCGGCCTTCGAAGGCCTCTCCGCGCCGATGAAGGGGATGCTCGAAGGGCTTAGCGCGGTACATTCGATGCGTCCGACCGTCGAGCGCGACGGCATGGCGGGGATCGAAATCGTCACCGGGCGCAAGATCGACCTGATCGAGAACATCCACCCGCTCGTCACCACCCATCCCGAGACGGGCCGCAAGGCGCTGTTTGTCAGCGAATGCTCGACGCTCAGGATCGTCGAGCTTTCCGCGCTCGAAAGCATGCAGGTGCTCGCCGCGCTGTTCCTTCACATCCGCAATCCAGAATACCAGGTCCGCTGGCGCTGGCAGGCGGGCGACATCGCCTTGTGGGACAACCGCTCGACCCAGCATTTCGCGGTGCCGGACTACGAGCAGGACCGGGTCATGCAGCGGATCGAGCTGGCGGGCGCGAGGCCGGCCTGATGGCGGACGACGCACTTGCCTTCGATACTGTCGATGTCCGGCCCGATACCGTCCCGCCCCATGTCGATCCGGAACGCGTCGTCGACTACGACTACATGAACCCGCCCGGCATGGAGGACGGCGACTATTACAGGGGCATCAAGCGCCTGCACCAAGGGCCCGACATCCTCTGGACCCCGCACCACGGCGGCCATTGGGTCGCCACCCGCTTCGACGACGTCAAGTGGATGCAGGAGACATGGCAGCTGTTCTCCAGCCACGAGATCGGCGTGCCCGTCGGACGCAGCCCCTACATGCCGCTGATCACCGACGATCCGCCTGACCACTCGCGCTACCGCGCCGCGCTCAACCCCTTCTTCACGAAGCGCCGGGCTGAAGAAGAATACCAGCCACGGGTGCGCAGGATCATCGCCGGCCTGCTCGAAGAGCTGCGCCCGAAAGGCAAGGCCGAATGGGTTAGCGAATTCTCCTTCGTCGGGCCCTTGCGCATCTTCTGGGATTTCGTCGACCTGCCCTACGACAAGCGTGAGCAGTTCCTCGGCTGGGGACGGGCGATGTTCGGGCTCGGCGGGCTTGAGGCAAGGCTCAAGGCACACGCGGAGATGTCGGCCTATATCGGCGAGCTGCTCGACCAGCGTCTAGATGGCGACAGTGACGATATCTTCACTGCGATTTCGAACTGGCGGCACAACAAGCGTTACGAAAAGCGCGAGGAGCTGATCGGCATGGCCGAGCTGGTCTTCGTCGGCGGGCAGGATACTGTCGCCTCGCAATTCGGCTTCGCCATGCAGCGCCTTGCCGAGCGTCCGGAACTGCAGCAGCGGCTGAAGGACGATCCGGCCGTCATCCCGGCAGCCGTCGAGGAATTTCTGCGCCGCCACGGCCTTACCCATACTTCGCGGCTGATCAAGGAGGATGTCACCCGCAAGGGTGCTACGATGAAGGCCGGCGAAATGATCATGGGCGTCACCGGCCTCTCAGGCCTCGACGAACGCATGTACCCCGATACCTTCACCGTCGATTTCGACCGCGAGGCATGCCCCCACAACACGCTCGGCAACGGCGCCCACAAATGCGTCGGCGCGCCGCTGGGGCGGATGGAAATGCGGGTGATGCTTGAGGAAGTGGCGAAGCGGATGCCGATCGTGCGACTGGATCCGGACCAGCCCGCGCCGAGGGCGGCCCCGGCGCCGGTGCTGGGGCTGCGGAACCTGCACTTGAGCTGGGAAGTCTAGCGGCAGAGCGAAACGCTTCTCTACCCCAACACCCCCCGGTCCCGCATCGTCCTCGCGTACCACCACTGCAGCACGATGACGAAGAACAACAGCGCCTTCAGCGAATTGATCGCGGGCGTATTCAGGCTGGCGGGCATGCCGTCGATATAGTGGTAGCCGTAGGTCAGTGCCGTCGCCACCCAGGCCACGAGAAAGGCGACCGAGGCATGGCGGACGCGGACGAGCAGACATACGGAGCCCAGCAGCGCTCCCCACACGCCGATGGCCCACTGTGCGGTCGACCACCAGGGGAAGCTGTCGAGATAGGCGGGCATCTCGGGCGGGACATGGGCGAGCCACTGTGCGTCGCGCCGCTGCGACATCACATAGTCGAGACACTGGAAGAGGTTCCACACGAGGCCGAGCAAGCCCACGGCCCACAGGTGCCAGGGTGCTGCCGGTCTTGCGCTTGCGGCCAATGTCCCCTCCACGCTGCCAAATGTACGCGGCATCTTAGGACGCGCTCGCGTGCCGCGCAATTGCGGCTTTGATCGGGGCGATTTTCCTACATCGTCGAAGCCTGTTACCTTCGCATCGGTTCTTTCTCACCTTCGGTTCCCCCGGTTCGCGCCCGCAAAGGTGCCTCGCGTATGTGTTTTATCAACTAACTCCTGAAGCGCAGGCGCGACTCGGCGAGTCAGTGCTGTGGGCCGCGCCCGGTCTCCACATCGAAGCCCGCGGTGCCCGCATAGAGGGCCTCGATCTCGTCGCTGTTGTTCTGGTGGACGATGAATCGCCTCAATTTCAAGGTCGGCGTCAGCTCGCCCTCAGCGGCCGATAGCGGCTGGGACAGGATATAGGCGCGCTTGATCTGGGCGACATTGGGCAGTGCTGCGTTCAGGCGATGGATCTCGCTGCGGACAAGCGCTTCAGTCCGGGCGTTGGCCACTACCTGAGCATAGGGAGCATCCGCCAGGTCTTCGGGAAAGCCCGAGGGATCGATCTGGATCAGTGCGGCAGGGTACTTACGACCGTCAGCCACCAGAATGCATTCCTGTATCAGGTCGCTGGTTCGCATCCGGGCTTCGATTTCGGCGGGCGATATGTTCTTGCCGCCATCGGTGATCATGATGTCCTTCTTGCGGTCGACGATCCGGACCTGCCCGTTTTCGATCCTGCCGACATCGCCGGTGTGGAGCCAGCCGCCTTCCAGCGCATCCTCCGTGGCCTGCGGGTTCTTGTAGTAGCCCGCGAACACGGCATCGCCCCTGACCAGGATTTCGCCATCCTCGGCGATTTTGAGGTCGATGGTCGGGATCGGCTCGCCGACGGTGCCGGGCACGACCCTGCCGGGACGCTGCAGGGTCATCACACCGCAGCTTTCGGTCTGGCCGTATAGTTCCAGCAGGTTGAAGCCGAGGGCACGGAAGAAGCCGAGAACCTCCGCGGAAAGGCTGGCCGCCCCGCTGGTCGATACGGCGGCGCGGTCGAGGCCGACAAGCGCCCTGGCTTCCGCCGCCGGCGCTTCATGCCTTGCGAGCGCCTCTCTTTCGGCCTGCGTCCAATCCTCTTCGGGCCTGAAGGCGACGGCCATACCGGCTTCGACGGCGCGATCCAGCTCTGCCCCTCGACCCGACGTTTCGAAATACTCACGGACGTGCGATTGCAGGCGCAGCCAGACGCGCGGGACCCCGGAGAGATAAGTCGGCCGCACATCGCGCAGGTCTTCGATCAGGCCCGGCAGTCCCCCGCCAAATGCGACCGTGGAGCGGAAGTTCACCGCCGCGATGCAGGTCATCGCCTGCTCGGCGATGTGGCATAGCGGCAGGTAGGAGAGGATCACCGCCTCGGGACCGAAGCCCAGCATGGGAGCGAACCCGGTCGCGGTTGAGCGCATGTTGCGGAAAGTCAGCATCGCCGCCTTGGGCGGGCCGGTCGAACCGGACGTAAAGACGATCAGGCCAGGCTGGTCGAGCGACAGGCCTTCGGCAAGTCCGTCGAGCAAGCCGGGTTCGTGTTGCAGCTTCTGCCGGCCAAGCTCCTCAAGCCTCGCGAAACTCAAGACGCCGTCGCCCGCATCGGCCAAATCGGTATCTTCGAATACCACGATCCAGCGCAGTTAGGGGAGGTTCTGCCGCACAGACAGCACCGTCTCCACGTAGGAGGCATTGCCGCAAAACACGATCTGGGCGTCGGCTTGGCCCAGCGCGTATTCGACATCTTCGCGGGAGCTGGTCGGATAGCAGCCAAGCGTGCAGCCGCCGAGCAATCCCGTCGCCATCTGGGCGATGACCCATTCGATGCAATTGTCGGCGAATACTCCGGCATGGAGGATATCGTCGAAACCGAGTTCGCGCATGCCTGCCCCACAAGCCCGGACTCGGTCCGCATACTCGCTCCAGGTGATATCGTTCCACTTGCCGCCGCGCTTCTGCCGCAAGGCAATGTCGGCGCCATGCGATGCCGCGTGGCGCAAAACGAGGGCGGGCAGCGGCAATTCCGGCAAGTCAGGTGCTTCCATGGGCCACGGCCTCCGGATTGAACTGCGCCAGGCTGTACGGAAGGCAGGCGCTTCCTCACCCGATTAGGATTGCAATGCAACGGGCGCATGCCTTATCCGCCTCCCGATGGCAAGCGTCGCGAAAACCGCCGCCCGGTCCGGAAAATTGGAGTGCGAAGGATGGCAGAATCGAGACCCGTAGCGCTGATAACCGGGGCGAGCGGCGGGGTCGGCCGGGCAGTGGCGAAGGAGCTCGCGCAGCATGGCCATGATGCTGCACTGCTGTACCGGTCCAACGCCGACGCAGTCACGGAAGCCGTGCAGGCGGTGGAGGAAGCGGGAGGGCAAGCAATCGCTATCCAGGCAGACCTCGCCGATCCGGACGCCGCTGAACAGGCGGTCGATGCCGCGATCCAGCATTTCGGCATGATCGACGTGCTCGCCCATTGCGCCGGGGCCTATACTGCCTGGAAGACGATCCGCGGGCTCTCGGCTCAGGAGTGGCAGGAGTTCCTCAACGCCGATCTTTCGAGCTTCTTCTATGTCCTGTCGGCCTGCATGCGCCACATGCATGAGCGCAAGTCGGGCGTGGTGGTCGCCGTCTCCTCGATCGCGGCGCAGGCCTGCCAGCCCCGTGGTGGACAGGCCGCTGCCGCCAAGGCGGGGCTCGAAGCGCTGGTGCGCGTCGTCGCCAAGGAAGAAGGGCGCCACGGCATTCGTGCCAACGGTGTCGCGATCGGCCTTACCGAGACCGAGATGGGTGCCGATGCGGAGCGCCATTGGGGCGAGGAGGCGACCAAGCGTCTGATCGCCAGCGCGCCGCTTGGCAGGCAGGGCCAGCCCGAGGAAATCGCGCGGGTCGTGCGGTTCCTTGCTTCGGACGAGGCCAGCTATGTAACGGGCAAGATCCTGCAGGTCGACGGCGGACAGATCATCGCCGGCTAGAACGGTTCGGCTGCAGAACAGAACCACGGAGGTTGCGTGCATAACGAAGCACAAATGACGCTGGAGGAAATCCAGTCCCTCGTCGATCATGCCCGCAGGTATTTCCAGGACCGGCTCTATCCGCTCCAGCAGCGCATGGACGACGAGGAATGGTGGCCCGACGAGGAATTCCGCGCGCTTGGCGAGATGGGCTTCCTCGGCCTGACGGTCCCGCAGGAATATGGCGGTCAGGGGCTGGGCTACCTCGCGGCCGGCATGTTTGGCGAAGCGATGGCGATGGCCAACCCGGCGCTGGCCTTCAGTTGGACGTCGCATGACAATCTCTGCCTCGATGCACTCTTCCGCAACGGCACCGAGGAGCAGCGCCAGCGCTTCGTGCCGAAATTGTGTTCGGGCGAATATATCGGCGGGCTCGGCATGACAGAGCCCGGTGCGGGCTCCGACGCGCTGGGCTCGATGCGAACCACGGCGCGGCGCAACGGAGATCATTACCTGCTCAACGGCGGCAAGCTGTACATCACCAACGGCCCGGTGGCGGATGTGCTTATCGTCTATGCCAAGACCGCGCCGGAGCTTGGCTCACGCGGGATCAGCGCCTTCATCGTCGAAAAGGGCATGCCCGGCTTCCAGGTCGCGCAGAAGCTAGACAAGATGGGCTTTCGCGGCAGTCCGACCGCCGAACTGGTGTTCGAGGATTGCGTCGTCCCGGCAGAAAACCTGATCAGCGAGGAAAATCGCGGCAATGCGGTGATGATGAGCGGGCTGGACGTTGAGAGGCTGATGTCCGCGCCCTTGTGCATCGGACCGGCTCAGCGAGCGCTCGATCTCGCGTTAGACCATGCGAAAACCCGCGAACAGTTCGGCCAGACGATCGGCCAGTTCCAGCTGATCCAGGCGAAGCTTGCCGACATGTTCGTGGCCATCGACAGCGCGCGGACCTACCTCCATCGCGGCCTTGCGATGTGCGACGACATGGAACTGACAGAAGCCGGCAGAGGCGAGATTCACAAGATTTCCGCCGCAGCGCTGATCGCGGCATCGCGCGCGGGCAGCTTTGTCACCGATGCAGCCGTCCAGATTTTCGGCGGTTCGGGGTATATGCGCGACACCGAGGTCAACCGGCTCTACAGGACTTCCAAGGTGCTCGAGATCGCTGCCGGAACGCAGGAGATCCGGCAGGTGATCATCGCCAAGGAATTGCTCAAGGGTTGACCGGGTCCGCGTCCGCCTACGGACATCTTTGAATTTTCATTCGAACAGGCGTAGCCTTCGCGCGGTACAAGAAGCGCGGCGAGACGCGCCAGGCGAGGGATTCTGAATATGGACAAGGTGACAAGCGCGAATGTCGGTCGGCTGACTTACGGCGGTAAGGTCAAGCGCTCGCTATGCGGACTGTGTCCGGCGGCCTGCGGCATCCTCGTCGAGGTCGAGGACGGCAAGGCCGTGCGTTATCACGGCGATCCCGACAATCCGGTGAACAGCGGAAGGCTGTGCCCCAAGGGCAGCGCGGTCATCGAGCTCCATGAGCATCCCGATCGCGTCAACCACGTGATGAAGCGCGTCGGCAAACGCGGCGAGGGCAAGTGGGAAAAGATCGGCTGGGAACAGGCGATGGACGAGATCGCCGCCAAGCTCGCCGACATTCGCAAGCGCGAGGGACCCGAGGCACTGGCGACGCTGGGCGGCACGCAGCATTCGCGCGACTGGGCGACGTGGCGCTTCATCAACAAGTGGGGCACGCCCAATTTCATCAACTCGGGACGAAACTGCGGCGTCGGTTCGTTGGTCACCGAGACGGCGATGTTCGGGTGGGACACGATCACTTCGGCGCCGATCATCGGTGTGACCGAATGCCTGATCCTGTGGGGTTCGAACACCGCCGAAGGAAACCCCATGGGCTGGGGGCCGCTCAAGAAGGCGGTCAAGGACGGGCAGATCAAACTGATCGTTATCGATCCGCGCCGCACCAAGTCGGCGGAAATCGCGGACATGCATCTTGAGATTAAACCGCGCACCGATGGCGCGCTCGCGCTCGGCATGATCCGGGTGATCATCGAGGAAGGGCTCTACGACAAGGACTTCGTCGCGAACTGGTGTCTCGGCTTCGAGGAAGTCCGCGAGATTGCCAGCGAATGGACTCCTGAACGCACCAGCGAGGTAACGGGGCTACCGCCCGAGCAGATCGTTGCCGCCGCGCGCATGTATGCCATGGCCAAGCCGGCGCGGATCGGCTTCGGCGTTTCGACCAGCCAGATCGGCCAGGGCGCGGCGCGCACCGCCTTGCTCGGCCAGGCGATCCTGCGCGCGATTACCGGCAATCTCGACGTGCTGGGCGGCGAAATGCTGGAGGACGATCCTTACGAGAACCTCGCCTACTGGGACATGATCGACTTCACACAGCAGATCAATCACCCCGACCGCACCCGCGACAACGTCAATGCTCACGATATCGAGATCGCCTCGGTGAAGGGCTACGCCGCGTTCCGCGAGGCGATGAAGGAGGTGAAGCCGGATGGCCATTACGCGGCGCAGTACATGTTGTTTACGAGCCAGCCGCATGTCTATCGCGCGGTGATCGACCAGGATCCTTATCCTATCAAGGCGATCCTGGTGCAGAATGGCGAACCGCTGGTCAATTACGGTGGATCGAAGCTTGCGGCAGAGGCCTTCACCAGCGAGAATCTCGAACTGTTCGTGGTGATGGACCACTGGTTGACGCCGACCGCCCAGCTCGCCGACTACGTGCTGCCTGCGGCGGACTGCCTCGAACGTCCCGAACTGGCGATGCGCTGGGGCTTCACCCGTATGTTCACCACCGGCCAGCAATGCGTCGAGCCGCAGCACGAGCGGCGCGACGACTATGACTTGTGGTCGGGACTTGGCCGTCGGCTTCTGAATCCCGAGGATTGGCCGGAAAGGGTTGAGGATGCGCTCGACATGTTCCTTGCGCCGAGCGGCAGGACATTCGCCGATTGGGCTGAAGATCCAGACCAGAATTACTATCTTCCGATGGACCGCAAGTTCCAGAAATATCACGAGCGGGGGTTCGCCACAAAGTCCGGCAAGGTCGAGTTGATCCCGCATTTCCTGGAGCAGTTCGGCATCGACCCCCGCCCGGTCTATACTGGCCCGCCCTATGCGGAACCCGATGTCGACGACGAGGATGCCTATCCCCTGCAGATGCTGACCGGCAGCAGGGTGCTTGAATTCATGGGGTCCACCATGCGCCAGTCGCGCAAGATGCGCGCGCGCCATCCCGTGCCGCTGGTCGACATGCATCCCGATACTGCCGCCCAATATGGCATCGCCGATGGCGACTGGATCGAGATTTCGCGGCCCGAAGGGGCCATTCGCCAGCGCGCGCGCGTCACCGATGCGATCCGGCCCGGCACGATCAACCTCGCCGGCTACTGGTGGGACCCGATGCGCGGGCCGACCGAAGATCTCTCCGGCGTTTGGGAAGCCAACGGCAATGCGATCACGCCCGACGATCCGAAGCTTTCGAGCTTCGTCGGAGACCAGCCGCTGCGTGGCATGCGGTGCCAGGTTCGCCGCGTGAACGCGCCGGTCGCCTGACCCCGATGCGCCGTTTCCTTTTCGCGCTGGCCGCGCTGCTGCCGCTCGCCGGATGCGGCGGGCAGGGTCCTTCACCCGCCACCGATGGCGTTACCGACGCCATGCTGGTTGCCGCACCGGCCGAGGAATGGCTGAGCCATGGCCGTGATTACGCCGAACAGCGCTTTTCGCCGCTCGACCGCATCAACGACGGCAATGTCGGCGAGCTTGGCCTTGTCTGGTGGGCTGATATCGAGACCAATCGCGGGCAGGAAGCGACGCCACTGATGCATGATGGCGTGCTCTACGTCTCAACGGCGTGGAGCATGGTCAAGGCGTATGACGCCCGCACCGGCACACTAAAATGGTCATACGATCCCGAGGTTCCGACGGAAACGCTGGTGCGTGCCTGCTGCGATGCGGTCAATCGGGGCGTCGCGCTCTATGGC
>CAYPFE010000051.1:0-11195 GCA_964409895.1 uncultured Novosphingobium sp. | reverse complement strand
TCGATGTCGAAACTGTACTGATCGAGCCAGCCTTGCGCACCCGAGGCGTGGAGGATGTTGATAGAGACCGACAGCGCGTCGGCGGGCATCTGCGCGTGCACGTCGACATGCGCGCGGTAGTGCATGATCTTGCCCGGCTCGAGCCGCGAACGCTCGACGAACCGCAAATCGACCGGCTCGCCGCTCCAGCCCGCGACGTCCTCGTAGTCGAACTCGTAATAGTCGCTCCAGTAGCCCGGACCGAAATAGCCGAGCGTCAGGAAGTCGAAATTGTGATCGTGCGGCAGGCCATAGACGAAGCTCGGGCCTCCGCTCGCGCGCATCACATGTTCGTCCTCGGACGGCCAGATGTTGGCGCGCATGAAAAAGTCACCGCCGTCCGCCGGGGCCAGCATGATGACCTGGGGGCCGTAGGAGTTGCGGTCCTCCTCCTCGCGGTGGCGTGCCGCCAGCTGTTCGACGAGGAGATCGCCCAGAAAGCCCTTGTCGTTGCCGAGCCGTCTGAGCTGAATCGCGGCATGCGCCAGGCTTTCCTCGTCGCGCGGGTCGAAGCCCTCAGCCTGCATGGCGTCGGCGCATTCGGCGAGACCGATTACGGCATCGTCGGCGATTTCGATCACGCGGGGCATGGTTCGATCTCCGCAAGCTGGGGATAGGCCTCGATCAGCTGGGAGCGCAGCGCGCCCGCCGTCGGCGCAAGCTCATCCTCTGCCGACCGGGCGACGTCGCAAAAGGCGGTGAAACCGGTCAGCGTGTCGAGCGCGAGGCATTCGCGCAGCGCCTGCCAGCGCAGGGCCGCGCTCCCCTCTTCCCGCGCGATATCCGCGAGCACGGGCGCGGCTTCCGCGCGCTCCATCCGCCCGAGCAGCGCCATGATCATCTCGGTCCGGCTGTCGCCGACATTGCCTGCGGCCTGGTGGACGAGGGTACCATCGTCGAGCCGGTATTCGCGCGTCGGTCCCGCGTCCCGCAGGCGGCGCTGCAGCCGCAGCGTGACAAGGCAGCGCTCGACGCCGCGAAGCAGCATCGCCTGCTGCCGGGCCAGGCGGCAGACGAGAATCCCCGGCTGCAACGCGACGTCTCGCCGGTCAAACACCGCAGGGCCATTTTCAGGCCCCGAGCGCTCGACAAGTTCTGCATCAGCACCGCCGGCGAGGACATGTTCCCAGACCTCGCTGGGCCCGAAATCGGCCGTGACAGGCGCTGGCCGGCCCGCAAGACCTTCACCGTCGACGGCGACGAGTGACAAGGTGACGTTTCCTGAGCGCAAGAGCAGCAGGGTCGAGTGCACGCCGTCGGTAAAATGCCTGAACGGAACGTGGCCGAGAGGGGCTTCGGCCAGGCCTTCGAGGTTGAGGCGCACAAGTTCGGATGCGAAATCTGCGGCTGCCGGACCGCCTTGCTGAAACATGCCGGCAAGCAAGCGGCAATCCGCCAGCGGACATCCGCGATCGAGATGCGCCATTTCGGCTTCGAGCGCGGCAACATCGGGAGTATTTCGCCAATCGCCCATGCGGCCGATCAGCGTGTCCTGCGCGACGCGCTGCGGGGAATCATCTCCCCGCAACGCGCGCAGTTCCGGATGAACGATCATCCAACCTACTCGCTGTCAGTAACCGCGCCAGGTCAGCTCGTAGAGGAAGGTCATCAGGATCACGATCGAGTCGTCTGACGACTGGACCCGCGCATAATCGACCAGGCTTCCGAAGGTGCCGGTCAGCGAGTCAAGGTCGGGCAGGTTCGAAAGATCGAGCTTTGGAAGATTCATAAATCATACCCCTGCTGAAATACGGAGCGGAGGTGCTCCGTGCGGGGATATCTGGCCGGGATGGCCGACTTCAAAAAATTAAAACATTGTAATCCGCTCGCCTGCCAAGCACAGACCCTGGCATGGATGAGAAGAGCGAGACCCCAGGAGAAATCCAGACGCCCTACGGCAAGCCATTCGCGGACTACGACATGCGCGCCATGATGTATCATAGTGGCCATGGCGCGCTGCTCAAGCAACAATTTCACGCGCTTGGCGAAAATTGGGTGGAGCTGGCCTTGCCGTGGAATGCCGCGATCGCGATCGACGCCGAGACCGGCGTGCTGGCATCCGGACCGGTCATCAGCCTGCTCGACAACGCAACCGGCATGGCAGCCTGGCAGAGGCGCGGCATGGTCCTGCACCAGGTGACGGTGGACTTGAGGCTCGATTACCTGCGTGCACCGACGCCCGGCCGCATGCTGATCGGGCGCGGCGAATGCCATGGCATCTCGGGCGAGCTGTCCTTCGTGCGCGGCGTTGCTTACGAGGACAGCCTGGACGATCCCGTCGCGCGGGCCACCGGCACCTACATGCTGATCGGTGAGCCGTCATGACTGCCGGCATGGAACTCTCGCCCTATGCGCAGAGCCTCGGCATGCATGTGGCGCAAATGGAAGACGGCCTTCCGCTGATCGCCTGCGACGCCGGCGAACTGGCGCTGGGCCGGCCAGGATTCTGGCATGGCGGCGTCATCGGCGGGCTGCTCGAAATCGCCGCGCTCAGCGCGATCCGCGCGAAGCTCGGGATCGACGGCAAGCGTTTGAAGACCGTCAACATCACCGTGCAGTTCATGCGCTCCGCACCTGCGGGCCGCGCCTTCGCGATCGGCACGATCGAACGCGCGGGCCGGCGGCTCGTCACCGTCACCGCCGCCGCCTGGCAGGAAGACCGCAACCGCCACATCGCCAGCGCCCAGCTGACCGTGCTGCTGACGCCGGAGGACTGAAGCCGCCTCAGTGCCCGACGGCAGGCATTTGCGGACGCGGGCCCAGCGTGAAGACGACGTCGCTGATCTTCCCGGTGAAGGCGAAGGGCGCATCATAGGCGCGGCTCACCGGTGTGCCGGTATCCCGGCCGACATTGAACAGCTCGTTGTTGCCGTGCCCGGCATAGACCTGCTGGGTGAAGCCGCCCTGGCCGACCTCGCTGCCGTTGATCGCCATCGCCATCGTCCCGTTGGACATGCCCAGCTGGTTCCAATGCAGTTCGACGAAGGCTTCGCCCTCCTGCGGAAGATCGCCCGTCAGCAGCAGCAGGGTCTTGCCGAATTCCTGGTATTCGTAGTGGACCTTGCCGTCCTTGACGTAGAGCGAATATCCCGACTCCACCCCGCCGCCTGCGACGATCACGCCCTTGTCACCCGGCGCTGCCGCGAACTTCGCGGTGAGCGTGTAGTCGCGCATATAGGCCGGCGGCGCTGCACCTTCCGACATCGCCGCGACGCCGGGCTGAGGATAGGCATAGACGGTGCGGTTGGTCTGGGCCCGGTATTGCTGGCCCGCCCGCGCCTTGTTGCGCGCTCCGAGATCGGCGAGCGGATAGACGTTGTTGCGCTTCGCCTCTTCCTCGAACAGCGCGATCATCTCTGCGAGTTTTTCAGGCTCCTGTTCTGAGAGATCGTCCACTTCGCCCGGGTCCTGCCGGACGTTGTAGAGCTCCCACTTGTCCTCGCTGAAGGGCACCGCGCCCTGTATGTCCCAGGCAGTGCGCTTGTGCAGCACCACCGCCTTCCAGCCGTCGTGATAGATGCCGTGATTGCCCCATAGCTCGTAATACTGGGTCTTGCGCCGTTCGGGCGCCGCGGCGTCGAGGAAACTGTAGTTGAGCGCGATGCCGTCGATCGGCTTCTGCGGCACGCCGTCGACGCAGCTGGGCGGTTCTATCCCGGCGGCGGTGAAGATCGTCGGCGCGATGTCGATGATATGGGCGTATTGCGTGCGCAGGCCCGGCGACTTGATCCCTTCGGGCCAGGAGACGATCGCCGGCACATGGTTGCCGCCGTCATGCGCGGTCTGCTTGTAATAGCGGAACGGCGTGTTGGCCGCGACCGCCCAGGCGGCCGAGTAGTTCGCCATGGTCCCGTATTTGCCCCAATTTTCGTAATGTTCGAGGTTCTGTTCGGTCGAGACGTTCCCGGTCATCGAGCTGGCGAGTTCCATGAAAGTGCCGTGCGGCGTGCCTTCGGCGCTGGCGCCATTGTCCGAGGTCACGAAGATGATGGTGTTGTCGAACTGGCCATTGGCCTTGAGCGCATCGATCATCCGGCCGAATTCATGGTCGGTCTGGCTCATCTGCGCGGCGATGGCTTCCATCTGGCGCGCGTAGAGTTTCTGTTCCTCCGGGCTGAGGCTGTCCCAGGCCGGCAGCTCCGCCTGGCGCGGGGCAAGCCGGGTGTTCTCGGGAACATAGCCCAGCGCCTTCTGCCGTTCGAGCACCTGTTCGCGGTACTTGTCCCAGCCCATGTCGAACTTGCCGCGATATTTGGCGAGCCATTCCTCGCTCGCCTGGTGCGGCGAATGGACGGCACCCGACGCCCAGTAGAGATAGAACGGCCGTTTCTCGTCGATCGACTTGATGGAGTTGAAATAGCCGATGGCCCGGTCGGCGAGGTCGGTCGTGAGGTAATAGTCCTCACCACCTGCGGCCTCCGTCAGCTGCGTGTTGTCCTGCACCAGGTTCGGCTTGAAGTGGTCGGTGCCGTGCCACAGGAAGCCGTAGTAATGGTCGAAGCCCTGGCCCAGCGGCCACAGGTCGAACGGCCCAATCGGCGTCTGGTGCTTCATCGGCGCCTGGTCCCACTTGCCCAGCGCCAGGGTCGAATAGCCCTGCTGGCGCAGCACCTTGGCGGTGGTCGCGGTGGTCGGCGGAACGAAGCCGTCGTAGCCCGGATAACCCATCGAAGTCCCGCCATGCGATCCCATGTGAGCGTTGTGCGGGTTGCGCCCGGTAAGGATCGACGCGCGCGAGGGCGAACATAGCGGCGTCGAATGGAAATTGGTGTAGCGCAGGCCCTGGGCTGCCAGCCGGTCGAGATTGGGCGTCGCGGCAAGCCCCCCGAAAGCGCTCAGCAGCCCGTAGCCGGCATCGTCCATGAGCCAGATCAGCACATTGGGCGCGCCTTCGGGCGCCTTGGGCTCCGCCGGCCAGACTTCCTGCGAATCCGGAAGGTATGTGCCGATCTTGCCGGCAAACGGCGCGGTGGTGCGCGCGCAGCCCTCGCTTGCGGGAACCGTGACAACAGGCGATTCGACCGAGGGCACTTGCGCCGAGGCCAGTGTGGCGGACGCGACCATGCCGAACATGCTTGCTCCCGATAGTACCGCGCGCAGTGCCCGCCTGCCTGTCACCATGGGTCTCTCCTCAATCTCTGCTCAGCCGCGCTTGGGCCCTCTCGGCACATCGCGGAACGGTACGCCCTTGTCGCCCGATTGTTCGCGCGGCATGCCGAGCACACGCTCGGCGACGACGTTGCGCGAAATCTCGGTAGTACCGCCGCCGATGCAGGCGACCTGGCGCATCAGGAAGTTCATGCCGACCGCCTCGGTCGCATCCTCTTCCTCCTCGTCCCACACGCTGGCATCGGAACCCGCCAGTTCGAAGGCGATGGTCGAGCGCCTGACGCTTGCGATGCCGCGGAACACGCGGTCGATCGAGGACAGGTCCTTGTTGCCCTTGCCCGAGGTCGCCACCGTCATGATGCGGCGCTGCAGTTCCTGCGTGACGATGCCCAGCGTCCGGTGCTCGCCGATCAGCTCGCGTGCGGCGGGATCGTCGATTCGGCCCGACTTGCGGGCGATGGAAACCACCGAACGCTCATGCGCCTGTCCGCCCTTGAGGCCGACCGGATGGGTGACATAGGGCGAATTGTGCCCGAGCCGCTCGTGATACATCCAGCGCGTGCCAATGGTCCATCCGGCGTCGACTTCGCCCATGCGGTCGCTGTCGGGAATTTTCACGTCGGTGAAGAATTCCTGGCAGGCCTCGGATTCGCCGTTCAGCCGCTCGATGCGCTGGATCTCGACGCCTTCCTGATGCAGCGGCATGATGAACACGGTCATGCCCTGGTGCTTGGGCACGTCCCAGTTGGTGCGCACCAGTATCAGCCCCCAGTCCGCCCACCAGGCGCGCGAGGTCCAGACCTTGGAACCGTTCAGCACCCAGTGATCGCCCTTCCTCTCGGCGCGCGTGGTGATGCCGGCCACGTCGGAGCCACCGCCGGGCTCGGACAGCAGCTGCACCCAGACTTCGTCGCCTTTGAGGATGGCCGGCAGATGCGCCAGTTTCTGCTCATGCGTGCCGTATTCCAGCAGCGTCGAGGCGCAGGGGCTGAAGGTCGGCACCGAAAAGCGCGAGGGATATTCGTGGCCCGCCAGCTCCTCGTTGAAGGCGCGGTTGTGCTCGGGCGTGAGGCCCTGCCCGCCATATTCCTTCGGTAAGCAGATACCGGCAAAGCCGCCGTCGAACAGTTTTCGCTGGAGCGCCCGGTCGCGCGCGACGGCCTTCTTCTCTTCCTCGTCGTTTTCGCAATGCTGGCTGCGGTCCCATGGCTGCATCGGCCCGAGATTGGCCTTGATCCATTCCCGCGCGCGCAGGCGGAAGTCCTCGACCGATTCGATGTCGTCGCTCATGCCGCCTTCTCCTGCCCGATTTCCATGGCCGCGAGCCATCGCCTGTGCTCCGCCGGCGTGCCGTAGAGCAGCCGGTCGAGCGTCACTCTGCGCAGGTAGAAATGCAGGTCGTGCTCATAGGTGACGCCAATACCGCCGTGGATCTGCACGCAATCCTGCGCAAGTTCCACGCCCTGCTGGCCGATGTACGACTTGGCAGCACAGACCTTCTCGGCAGCGAGCGGGGCGTCGTCACTCACCGCTTCGGCTGCGGCATCGCCGATCGCATGGCTCGCTTCCAGCCAGCTCTTCATGTCGGCAAAGCGATGCTTGAGCGCCTGATAGGATGCCAGCGCCCGTCCGAAAGTGTATCGCTCGAAAGCCCAGTCGACAGTCATGTCGAAAGCCGATTCCATCGCGCCGACCGCTTCGGCGCAGAGCACGACAGCGGCATTCTGGACCTGGCGGATCACCGCCTCGTCAGCGCCGGCGAAGGTGCCCACCAGCGCGTCGGCGGGCATGCGCACATTGTCGAAGGAGACGGCGGCGAAGCGGCGGGTGACGTCGATCGCCTTCAGCCCCTTGACCGCGACCCCGGCGGTATCAGCAGGAACCAGAACCTGGCTCATCCCGCCCTCGCTCATGCCGGTGACGAGGAAATACCGGGCCTGCTTGCCGGACTCCACCGGCTTGACCGCACCGTTGATGACGACATCGTCGCCGTCGCGCGTGATCGAGATCGTCGCTTCGCCCGACTGCATCCATGGCGCGGCGCCGAGGCAGACGGCGGCGATCGCCTCACCCGTCAGAATTTCGCCGAGTGCTGCCTGTTGCAACTCGCCCGCGTTGCCGGTGAGTGCCGAGGCGACGACATTACAGTCCACAAGCGGACCCGGCGCGGCATGGCGTCCGAATTCATAGGCGATCAGGCACAGGTCGACGAGGCCGCGCCCGGAGACGCTGCCGCCGCCGTCGTCCTCGCCGACCAGCAGCATGGTCCAGCCGAGCTCCGCACCGCCGGTCCAATATTCGGGATCGAAGCCCGCCGCATGGTCGCGATATTTGCGCAGGGTGGCGAGCGGTGCCTTGTCGCCGAGATAGCGCGCGGTGGTGTCGCGCAGCAGTTCCTGGTCGGATGTCAGATCAATCCACATTTCGCTATTCGTAAACCTCTCTCACCGCTGAATCGCGGCTCGCCGCCCTCATATCGGGAATGGCGGCAAGTGCAATGCGCTAGCTAACTGGCGGCCTCGGCGGCGGCCCCAGCGCTTCCTCGACGGCACGGGCGACGCGCATCACCGTCGGCTCGTCGCCGGGGCGGCCGATGATTTGCAGCCCAACCGGCAGGTCGCGCACGAAGCCGCAGGGCACGGTGACGGCCGGGCGCGCGGTGGCGTTGGCGATGAAGGTGAAATTGGTGCCCATGAAATGGTCGGGATAGGGCTGCGCCCAGCTTTGCGGTGCGACCGGGGCGACGACCGCCATCGTCGGCGAACACAGCACTTCATGCGTTTCGAAGATGCGATCCATGATGACGCGCAGTTCTTCGGGCGAAGGTGGGTTGCCCTTTGCCGGGCGGACATTGGCGAGCAGCCGCTGGGGCGGGCTAAGCAGGCCGCTGTGGGCGGCATAAAGCTTCTGGAACTCGGGAATTTTGAACACGGTCCTGCCCGGGACCGCGCTCGCCTCGGCAAGCCAACTTTCTGCAAACTGGGTGTCGGGAATCCTGCCCTCGGGAACGGTCGCATAGCCGCCGGAGCCGACCGCTTCCTGGATCGGCGCCATCATCGCGCCGTCGTCGCCCCAGGGGTGGGGGATGTGATCCGCTATCTCCGCTACCACCGCCCCGGCGTCGTCGAGCATACCAAGCGCGCCCGCCGCCATGTCGGCGACGAGCGGGTCGGGGGCGAGATGTCCGAAATCGCGCGACCAGGCGATGCGCAGATCCTTCACGCCGCTATCGAGGCCGGCGAGCACGTCGACCTCGGCAAGCCGCTGGTCCGTCTTGATTCGCGGATCGTGGCCGGCGAGGACCTGCTGGACCAGCGCGGCATCGGCTACGCTTCGCGCCATCGGCCCGGCGCTGCCGCCCGGGCTGCAATGGAAGCCGCCGTAATCGGGCACTCGTCCCAGCGTCGGGAGCAGGCCGACGAGCCCGCACAGCGCCGAGGGTATGCGGATCGAACCGCCGCCGTCGGTGCCGATCGCCACCGGCACCATCGCGGACGCCACCGCCGCCGACGATCCGCCGCTCGATGCGCCGGCGATCCGCGTGCGGTCCCATGGGTTGACGCTTTCCCCGCCGACATGGGAATTGGATCGCGGCCAGGCGGCGAATTCCGGCATGTTGGTCTTGCCGATGATGATCGCGCCCGCCGCCCGCAGCCGCTCGGCCACGGTGCCGTCGAAGCTCGGGCGAAAGCTTGCAAAGATCAGCGAGCCGCAGGTCGCGGGCATGTCCTTGACCCAGAGGTTGTCCTTGATCGCGATCGGGACGCCATGAAGCGGACCCAGCGTGTCGCCCCGCTTCACCGCGGCATCCGCCGCATCCGCAGCCGCCAGCGCCCCTTCGGCATCGACGTGGACGAACGCATGGAGCTGCGGTTCGAGCCGCTCGATGCGATCGAGGAAATGCTTCGTGACCTCGCGCGCCGAGACCCATTTCGAGACGATCAGGTGGCGCAGCTCGCGCACCGAGAGCCAGGTCAGGTCCGATGCGTTGCCCGCAGCGGAAATCGGGCCAGCCGCAAGCGTTGCGGCACCAGCAGCCGCCATGCCCTTGATCGCATCCCTGCGTTGTATCCCCTTAGCCAATCCCGCCACTCCCGCGCCATCCTTGTCAGTTCACCGACATTATCATAAAGCAATCTGGAGACAGGAGGACCACAGAAAAATGGCCTCACGGGCGCAACAGACTGGAATTGACGCAGCACCCAGCCGGGTGTGGGATGCCGATTCGACTGCGTCGCAAGCGGTGTCTCCCCCTGGAACCGAACATTCGACAACCGCACGGCTGTTGCTCGCCTACAACGAGGTCGTCGAGGAGCTGGGCGGAAATCCCCGTAGCTGGCTCGACGAGGCCGGCATCTCCGAGAGTGCAGCTGCAGACCCGACCGCACAGGTTCCGCTGCAGGGCCTGGGGCAACTGCTCGAAGACAGCGCCGCGAAGCTCGGCTGTCCCGATCTCGGCATGCGGCTGGCAGAGCGTCAGTCGATGCAAGCGACGATGCAGCCGCTCGACCGGCTGTTCTGCACCGCGCCGACGATCCGCGAGGCGTTCCAGTGCTGCATCCGGCATATCGTCGCCTACAACTCCGGCCTGATCATGGAACTGGAGGACAAGTTCGACGAGGAAAGCGGCTTCCTGCACTTCCAGCTGGTCGACGGACTTTCGCTGTTCCCGCAGCTGATGGAGCAGCTGCTGCTGCTCACCCATCACAGCGTGCTGTTCCTTTCGGCCGGCTTCGCCCGGTCGCGCATGGTATGGATGTCGCATCTCAACATCGCGCCGCCGGTCGCCTATGCCAAGCGGTTCAACACCGTCGTCAAGTTCGGGCAGGAATACGACGGGCTGTTCTTCGGTAATACCGATCTGGCCGCCAAGGTGGCGGAATGCGATTCGCAGCGCTTTGCCGAGGAAACGCGGATCGTCGCCGAACGCTTTCCCGCCTCCCGCAAGGACATCGACATCAAGGTCCGCCAGGCGGTGTTCCGCCTGCTGACCATGTCCGAGAACTGCACGCGCGAGAACATCGCTCGCCAGCTCGGGTTGCAGGAACGCACGCTCAACCGCCGCCTGTCGAAGCGCGGCACCAGCTTCGAGGCGATCCGCGACGAGGTGCGCCGCAACCTCGCCTTCCGCTACCTCGCCCGCGAAGACCTGTCGCTGACGGAGATCGCCGGACGGCTTGGTTATTCGGAGCTCGCGGTGCTGTCGCGCTCCTGCCGCCGCTGGTTCGGCGCCCCGCCAAGGCGGCTCAGGAAAGACATACTGAGCGCGCGCAGCCAGCCGCTGCAGGACGGTGGAAGGGTGGATTCCTAGGCGGATCGAACCTTGCGCCGGCCGGGGACACGGACCACCGCATCCCCGCCGTCTCACCTCAGAACGGCAGGTTCCACAAGGTCGCCGCGTTGTCCTGCAGCAGCTTCTTGCGCACCTCATAGGGGTGCATGCCGATCTTGTCGGCGAGCTTCTGCTGCAGGTCGGGATAGATCGATGTCGGATGGGGGAAATCGCTTTCGAACATCACCTTGTCGACGCCGACCTGCTCCAACTGGGTCTGCACGCCGTTTTCCTCGAACCAGAAGGTCGTCCAAAAGTGGTCGCGGAAATATTCCTTGGGGCGCTTGTTGAACTTCGACGCATGGCCCGGCAGCATCTCGTCCCACTGGTGCTCGTACATTTCGAGCACGAAGGGCACCCAGCCCACGCCCGCCTCGATCAGGCCGATCTTGAGCCTGGGATATTTGTCGAGCAGGCCCGAAACCATGAAATTGCCGATCGTCGAGGCAACGCCGAGCGAGGCCATCACCGGGTAGATCGTCAACTTCTCCTGGAACGGGAATCCTTCCCAGATCGCGGTGCTGGGATCGATCGAGGAATTGATGTGGAAGCACAGCGGCATGCCGGTGTCGTTGCACAGCTGCAGCACCGGCGCCCAGTGCTCGTCCATGTAGCCGGGCGACTTGATGTTCTCCGGCTTGTCGGGAAGCACGAAGCCCTTGAGGCCCCCATCGACGCAGCGGTGCGCTTCCTTCACCATTTCCTCGCGGTTCCA